>CAYONE010000073.1:0-23053 GCA_964405245.1 uncultured Paludibacter sp. | reverse complement strand
GCGGAAGTCGGAATATGTGTGCGCTAACAAACAGGATTCCGGCTCCGCTTTTTTTGTGCTCAATATATTGCAAATCTTTGCGTTTTTCATTCTCTCTTATTCTCCCTCCCGAAGTGTCGGGAAGGGGGTTTGGGGGCATTAAAAAAAATCCCTTCAACCATCTTTATTGCCATCAAAATGTATTGATTGCTAAGCGGTGAAGAGATAATATATTTCTTTGAAAATGTGTTGTAAACATACATTTAATAATAAAAATTCCGGTAAGTAGTGGGTTCTTGATTATTTCGGTGCAAGTTTAATACAATTTTTTTAACCCTGCAATTTTTTTTCTTTTCTTTTTTTTGTGTTGTATAGCATGTTTTACATGAATTTGTATGGGGAAAATTGAAAATTATGAGATTAAGAATTGATAGTTAGCTGAGAATCTTTAGTCTGAAAAAAAATTAACGAAGAAAACTTAACCACATGTAATGAATGAAGATTGTGGGTAATTAGTAAATTCGGGAACTGAGCTAACCGCAGACAAGTACTACATCAAAGTTGTTTTGCTGTCAAGTTAATTGAATAGTGTTTGCCGTTGTGCAATGGTAGTAAATATTTATTCACCATTTATATGAATAGCCAATATTTAAAATTATCGGGAAAAAACTGCGTTGATATAGTTTTATATTACCATCATCATCTTTTTTGTAAAATACATAATACGCATTCTGCCTGTTATATACATTATAAATATTTACAGACCAGTTTCTTATCCCTTTTTTCAATTGTTTGGAGTGATTTAATGCTAAATCCAACCTATGATAATTAGGTAAACGGTAGCCATTTCTTTCAGAATAAATTTCAATAGTTTTATAAGAACCTTCGTTAGTTGTATAAGGTACATTATCAAAAATCAAATAACTTGCAGATGGCAATGTTATACAGTTCCCTGTATGATAAACCCAGTTTGCCGACAATGTAAGTCTTTCTGATATTTCATAATTACCAACAATTGAAACATTATGTGTTTGGTCATAAGTATAAGGAAATTCCTTACCGTTATTAATATTTTCAAATTTTCTGGTATTCGATGATAAAGTATAACCTATCCAGCCTGTTAGTTTGCCTGTTTTTTTTCTGACAAGAAACTCTATTCCCTGTATTTTTCCAATACCTCCTTTTTCAACTTTCGTGTCCCAATTTTCAAAATTACTGAATATTAAAACTCCTTGTTTGTATTCAATTAAGTTCTCGATTTTCTTTTTATACAATTCAACACTAAATTCATAATCCTTCGCAGATGTATGGGCAAAGCCTATTGCATATTGATCTGAAGATTCGGGTTTGATTTGGTTGGTTGAAGGAACCCAAATATCTGAGGGTAGTCCGCCGTTAGAGTTAGTAAGTAAATGAATATTCTGATGCATTTTGCTGTATGATGCTTTTACCGAAAATGAAGGTAAAAATAAGTAGTTGAGAACAAAACGCGGTTCAAAAACAGGAAAATATGTACTATAAACTTTATAAAATCCGGTTCTAAAACCGGTATTTGTGGTTAATTTTTCGGATATTTTATAATCAAACTCAGCATAACCATATCCATCGAGGGCTTTAATATATTGATTATTTGAAGAGTTTGTTGAATCAGACTTAAATTCATTTGTTTTATTAATGTAAGTTACAATTCCAGGAATATATGAATGTGTCCCCAAAAACATTCCAAATCTTAAAATTAGTTTATCAAATGGAATTTCAGCATCATTTTTTATCTGAAAATCATTTGTTCCTGATCTTAAACGTAAATTATCTTTGATGTTAATTTTATCGGTGGTACTTTTATTAATGCTTTCTACAATACTTTCGGCAAAGCTTGTATAATTATAATTTGTAAATGCTAAAGTTGTATTGTTGAAGATACCATTATCAAATATATGAAGCCATCGTAAACTTCCGGCAGTATTTCCCCATTTAATTTCAGATTTACCTGAATATTTTATATTATATTGTTCAATTTTTGTGTCTTTTTCTTTGTAATAAATATTATCCTCTCCCCTGTAAAATCCCAAAAACAATCTGTTTTTTTCAGATAGTTTAATATTTGCTTTAAAATTTATATCGTTAAAATAATAACCTTGCGTATATTTTAACCCTTGAAATTTATTAAATAGATATGAATATATTCCGAAGTTACAATTACGGTATGAAAACGCATAAGAAGATTCACCTTTTTTGAGAGGTCCTTCTATAAAAACTTTTCCCGAAATAAGTCCTAATCCTATTTCTCCCTTGTATTTATAAAGATTACCATCTTTATTACGAATATCAATCACTGAAGAAATGCGCCCACCATATCGTGCAGGAAAACCTCCTTTATATAAATCAACACTTTTAACCATCGATGGATCAAAAACTGAAAAAAATCCTGCCAAATGACTTACGTTGTACAAAGGGACATCATCCAATAAGAATAAATTCTGATCAGCCGAGCCCCCTCTTACATATAAACCATTATTATTCTCTGAACCCATTTGAATTCCAGGCAGTAATTGATATGCTTTAAGAATATCAGGTTCTCCTGTAATACTTGGTAGTGTTTTTATTGTTGAGAGTGGAATATTTATCCTGCCCATTTCAGCTTTTTCTTCAATTTTTTTTTCGGCTATTACGGTTAATTCATTTAATACTTTATCTGCAAGTTGAATTTCAACATTAATGATTGTATCTTTATTTAATTTCAATTCAAGTATTTGAGTTTTATATCCTATGTGTGAAATCTGAAGTTGAAATTGATTCAAGTCATTTTGTGATTTTAACGTGAAAAATCCATATTTATTCGTTGAAACTCCTTTTTCTGAATTAACTTCAATAATATTAGCACCAATTATTACTTCTCCGGTGTTTTTATCTAACACATAGCCGCTTACTGAATATTTTTGTGAAAATAGAACTTGCGAATAACAAATAAATAGTAAAAATATTAGTGAGAAATTATGAAATTTATTGTTCATTTTTCAATTTTTTGAAGTAAATAAGGCGAAGTTTCTACATAACCGGCAAATATGCCATAACCATTAATAATGTTATTGTACATTGTTTGTGGTTCGCCTTTAAAAATAAATGCGCCCACACCCAAATCCCTTGTAGGTTGCGTAAATAAATGACGCGTTAAGAATTTGCGATATAAGTAATAATTTCGGCTTGTAGATCTCAATATTGCCCAAACCCTAATATTTAATCCCAAATCTCTGTTTATTACCATAGAATAATCCTGACCATCAAATAATTCATCTGAAAAAAAATAACTGGTTGGGTTAAATTGTATATCTCCTTCGTTAATCAGTACCGGATCTGTTATTGGTATAGAACTATCGTATTGAATATCTTGGAAAAGTAATTCATAAAAATTTTTGTTGTATTTGAAATCAGAAATCGTAAGACGTACATGAGAAATATTGGTTCCATATCTATCAATTGAAATTGGTTGTAAAATTGTACCATCATTAAAATAAGTTTGATACGGTAAAGTATCACAGGCATAAATGGTGTCAAAACCTACTACATATACCTTTAGTTGATAAATACAACCAGGTTTAGGGTAAATATCAGTAATTAATGTTTTAGATTTAAATAAGGTATCCAATATTTTATTATTGTCTTCATATAGAGCCAAATATATACTGTCGTCAATCGTGCCAGATGAATTAATTGGCGATTTGGTGGTTGAAAAATTGAATTTAAAAGGTTGATTGTTACAGAATATTGAATTAACTACAATATTTGTTTTGTGGTTTTTAAATTCTATTTCAATCTCTTTTGTACAAGAATACAAAAGAGAAATAAATATAATAAGTGAAATATATTTTTTTGCTTTGGACGTAACTGTATTTTTCATCTATTTGAGGTTGAATTGTTGAATTCTTTTTGAGGTGAAATAAAAATCACCTCAAATAGATTGTTAAAAATTTAATTATTAATAAGGCCCTGCATACGACTTTAGTATTGCTTCCTGTCCGGTATCATTTCTAATAGCTTTCCACTTATAAAAATTAAATTCGGGTTCATAAGCTTGTTGAAATACATAAGGATAGCTTTGGTTTGCCTCGTTAGGTAAAACTGAGAAAATTGTTCCGGAATACTCTCTAACTCCTGTTTGTGGGTTTAAACATCCGGATTGTGCTGTCCCATTGTAGTTAAAGCTACTTGAATAATTCTGACTATAACGATAAATCCAAATTGTCCATTGTCCTTCGATAGTAATATTAGGGTATTCATAAATCCAATTATTCCAAAAATTTGTTTTCTGACAGTAAACAAAATAATTATGTGCAAAATCAAATTGCGCAGAAGAAGGATAAAAACAAAGACATGTCAATTCAATTCCAATCTGAATTCTTCGACTTATACCAGGCCAATTGTTATTAGATGTCCATGGCGATAACAATAATCCGGGACTGCTTTCAGTTATCTTTTTTAATCCTACCAAACTTAAATCATTCGAATTTAATTTTGTGATATTTTCATGATATTTATTAACTTTATCGATTATAATTTTTTTATGCCAGTATTAGTTACTTGGAATAAAGTATCTTTTATTGCATATAGTCCATCTTCGTTAATAAAAGAGGTATAACCTTTATTGAAAACAGAAAAATCCCAATACTCATCAGATGTTCCTTCATTTATAAGTTTAATAGTTCCATTTGATAGTAAATTATAGTATAATTCGGGATGCAAATCAAATTTTGTTGCTTTTGAAATGTTAGATGGTTTAAACTTAATTCTATTCAAACTATCCAGAATTAATTCTTGTTCAATTAGATTATTTATCAAGCTGCGTTGAGATTGAAATCCTATACTTTCTTCCCACTTTTTTCTTTCATCATTATTTAAATTGATAATTGCATCTACAGTTTTAATTAAAGATGCGTTATCTTTAAAAACTAAATATCCATCTTTGACAATATAGCTTGCTTCTTCAAAGTTTTTTGTAACTAAATCGTTTAAAATACCGTCTTTTTTCTCACATGAAGTAAATAAAAATGTCAATATGGCAAGTATAAATTTATATTTTTTCATTGTAATTATTTTTTAAGAAATTTTCCTACTCATTTAAAGCTTTTCGGGGTCACGCTCTTTTTTTTACACAACCTGAAAATCAATTCAATTTTCGGGATATGCCAACTCTATTTAAACATCCTGTTAAATTTGTTGGTTGTTCATTCAAAAATAATTACTTTTGTTACCTCCTTATCTAAATGGTTATGGAGAGCTGGCGGAAGTCGGAATATGTGTGCGCTAACAAACAGGATTCCGGCTCCGCTTTTTTTTAGCTCAATATATTGATATATTTTTCGTTATTCATTTTCTCTTTTTCCCCTTTAGGGGTTAGGGGTTAATAAAAAATCCCTTCAACCATCTTTATTGCCATCAAAATGTATTGATTGCTAAGCGGTGAAGAGATAATATATTTCTTTGAAAATGTGTTGTAAACATACATTTAATAATAAAAATTCCGGTAAGTAGTTGGTTCTTGATTATTTCGGTGCAAGTTTAATACATTTTTTTAAACTATGCAATTTTTTTTTTTTTCTTTTTTTTGTGTTGTATAGCATAAATTCTGTGATTTTGTGTTTGGAGAATTAGTAGTTAAGAATTTACGAACTGTTATTCCTTTTTGAAATTTTCAGTCCGAAGTATTAATTAAACAAAAAGAGCCGACTTTTATTGTCAGCTCCATTTGAAAAAATTGTATTATAAGTGTTATGTTAAGTATTTGTAGATGCTAAAGATAAAACCTTTAATATTTACTTTATAACCTTTAAGAACTTTATAAACTACAAACTTAACTTTAGTTATTTCTGCTTATATTCTTCCCAATTTGTACCAAGCATACTGCCTGTTTTCATAAATTGTGCATGCATTCCGAAACAAGCGTGTAAATTAGTAGGAGTGTGGCATGGTCCTGAAAGCGCCAGATAATCGCGCAACATTTGTTTATAAGCCGGATCAACGCAATTTTCAATGATTTCTTCGGCGCGCTGAATGGGCGATTTTCCACGCATATCAGCCACTCCGTGTTCGGTAATAATTATGTTAACAGAGTGTTCAGTTTGGTCAACATGGCTTACCATTGGTACAATCGCGCTGATATCGCCTTTTTTGGCAGTTGAAGGTGTGGTGAAAATGGAAATATACGCGCTGCGTGTAAAGTCAGCCGAGCCGCCAATTCCGTTCATCATTTTCGATCCCATAACGTGCGTACTGTTTACATTTCCGAAAATATCGGCTTCTAAAGCGGTGTTAATGGTGATAAGACCCAAACGGCGTGCCAGCTCAGGGCTGTTGGACATTTCCTGCGGGCGAAGTACCAATTTATCGCGGTAAAATTCAAGATTGGCATAAATTTCTTTTAATACCGGAGTTGTAATTGTTAACGAACATCCGCTGGCGAATTTAATTTTTCCGTTTTTAAGCAATGTTATTACCGAATCTTGAATTACTTCGGTGTACATCTCGAAGTTAGGAATATCAGGGTTTGTTCCCAGTGAAGCCATTACCGCGTTGGCAATATTTCCCACGCCCGACTGAATCGGCAAAAATTCTTTCGGAACACGACCCGATTTAATTTCGTTTGCTAAAAAGTTGGCAACGTTTTTACCAATTTTATCAGTTACCTCATCGGTTGGCGTAAATCCGCCTACTTCATCATCGCGGTCGGTTTCAACTACGCAAAGTATTTTTTTAGGATCTACCTTAATAAAAGGAACGCCCATTCTGTCCGATGGTTTCAGAAGTGTCATAGGTAAACGATATGGAGGATCAGCCGGTTCAAAAATATCGTGAAAACCGCGCAATTCTTTTGGGTGATTGTGATTCCATTCTACAATAATATGATCGGCAAGACCTGCAATTGTAGGCGATATACCAACGCCGGTTGTAGGAATCAATTCGCCATCTTCGGTAAGGTCGCAAACTTCAATCACTGCAATATTAGGACGCGGCATAAAACCGAAACGCAGGTGTGGCGCTATTGAAGATAAGTGCATATCGAAGTAAGGCGCTCTTTCAGAGTTTAATGCTGAGCGTAAATCCTTGTTTGACTGGTAAGGCGTGCGAAAAAGTATAGCATTTGCACGGGCTAAAGCGCCATCGAGCGAATCGCCTGTGGAAGCGCCGGTATAAACACCAATTTTGAATTCTTTACCTTCGGCATGGAAAGCCTCCGCGCGTTTAGCTATTGCTGTAGGCACTTCTTTGGGACAGCCGGCTGGTGTAAATCCACTGAAACCTAAAATATCGCCATTATTCACAAAAGCAGCTGCCTTATCGGCAGTAACAAATTTAAAAACGTCTTTAAGCATAATTTTTGTATCTTTATTCTGTTAATTTATATACCTTAAATATCAGTTTATCAGCAATATAAAGTTCTGTTAAAAACTTTTGGAAGGCAATCTGAATTCGGGCACAAAATTACCAAAATAATTTCAAAAAAAAATGGTAGAATTCAATTATTAATGAAAAATTTCTTCAATTAATAAATGATTTAAGATAATCATGATTTTGAATGAAATATCCATTTATTTTACCAATATTCAATTATTGAATTATGATTATTGAATTATAATAATTATATTTGTGGAAAATTTATGTTATGAAAACTTTAACAAATCCATTTCTAACGGGAGGATATATTTCTTCCGAGTATTTTTGCGACCGTGAAAACGAATCGACTGCGCTTATAAAAAACATAACCAACGGAAATAATGTAGTGTTAATATCACCCCGAAGAATGGGTAAAACGGGTCTGATTCAGCATTGTTTTCATTTTTCGGAAATCGCTGACAATTATTATACGTTTTTTATTGACATATATTCAACCAGCAGTTTAAAAGAGTTTATTTATATGCTGGGAAGGCAGATTTTTGAAACCCTAAAGCCAAAAGGTAAATCATTAATTGATAATTTTTTTCAGATAATCAGTTCGCTTCGTCCGGCTTTTAAATTAGACCGAACAACAGGTGAGCCGGTTTTTGATATTGGTTTAGGTGAAATTAAAGAGCCAAATTTTACCCTCGAAGAAATTTTCAAATACCTTAAGCAAGCCGAAAAGCAATGTATAATTGCCATTGATGAATTCCAGCAAATTGCGAAATATCCTGAGAAAAATGTAGAGGCAATGTTAAGAACACATATTCAACATTCTGAAAATTCTCTTTTTATTTTTGCAGGCAGTCAGCGTCATTTACTTGAAAATATGTTTTTCAGTTCATCTCGTCCATTTTATCAGAGTGCACAATTGTTTTATTTACAAGCAATTCCACTTGAATCTTATAAAAAATTTGTTGCCGATAAATTTCAAAATTTTGAAAAAATTATATCGAATACTAATATTGAATTGATTTATAAAATTTTTGATGGACATACTTCGTATATGCAAAATATCATGAATGAACTTTTTTCGTTAACAAACACAAACGAACAGGTTGATATTAGTGCGGTTTTACAGGCATTTAATAATAAAGTATACCATTTACAACCCTTTTTTCAAAGCACATTGAATTTGTTGCCCGAGCGACAAAAGGAATTGTTGATTGCAATTGCAAAAGAAGGTAAAGCTATTTCGCTTTTGTCAGGCGCATTTATTAAAAAGCATGGATTACATTCCACCAGTTCGGTACAGACCTCGTTAAAACAATTGCTTGATAAAGAAATCATTACTTACGACAACAATTCATATTATGTTTATGACAGGTTTTTCGGATTATGGTTGAAAAATCAGTATGGTACAGGTTTTCATGCTGAATTAAAATAATCGATTACAAAACAGGATAAATTATCGTCAGAAAATTACACATTTCAAAAAAAATTAGAATGAATAAATCAAAAAAAAATAATTTATTATTATCAACACTTTTTTTGTTGTTAATAAGCGGAAATTCAACTGCTCAATCTTACGAAAACCAGTTTTCAAAACCACTCAATGCTGTATTGAACGAAATCGGGACGCGATTTGGAGTAAGAATTAAGATTGATGCCGATACCACCGGGAAAGTGGTGAAATATGCCGATTTCCGTATCAGACCTTATTCTGTTGAAGAATCGCTGCATAATGTTTTATCAATTTTCGATTACAAATTTGTGAAGGAAAACGAAAAAACTTTCAAAATTAAATCGTATGAATATATGCGGCGTACACCGGCAGATGGTGAAAAGTTCCTTTCTTATCTGAATACGCTTTATAAAGATTCAGTAGAATGGAATTCGCGTCGCGCCAAATTGAAAACCGAAGTGAGGGAATTATTGAAAATAGACGAAGAGCTGGCAAAACGAGTTCCTACAAATCCCATTTTATCGAAAATACGTAAATACAATGGTTATGCGGTGCAGAATTTTGCCATCGAAACTTTGCCGGGATTGTATGTGAATGGATCAATTTATACACCAGCCACGAAGGGTAAACACCCGCTTATTCTTTGTCCGAACGGTCATTGGGCAGGCGGAAGATATAATTCCGACGAGCAAACGCGTTTCGCTACCCTGGCGCGGATGGGTGCAGTATGCGTGAGTTACGATTTGTTTGGCTGGGGCGAATCGGCTTTACAGGTTACAGGCACAGCTCACAGAACTTCAGTGGCACATATTATTCAGATAATGAACGGAATTACCATTCTTGATTATATGCTTTCCCGCAAAGATATTGACGCCTCGCGTATAGGCGCTAATGGCGGATCGGGCGGAGGTTCGCAGGTGGTATTACTTTCGGTGCTCGATACTCGTTTTGCTGCCGTGTGTCCTACCGTAAATCTGGCTTCGCACTTCGATGGCGGTTGTCCCTGCGAAAGCGGGATGCCGATTCAGTTAGCCGGAGGAGGTACCTGCAATGCCGAATTATTGGCGACTTTCGCGCCAAAACCTGTTTGTGTAATTTCTGATGGGAAAGACTGGACTGCTTCGGTGCCCGAACTTGAATTTCCGTATCTGCAACGTATTTATAGTTTTTTTGATGCAACTGATAAAGTTACAAATATTCATTTGCAGAACGAAGGGCATGATTTCGGTGTGAACAAACGAAAGGCGGTTTACGATTTTTTTGCCGGAGTTTTCGGGTTGAATACCAAAATGATTGACGAGAGTAAAGTAACCATTGAGCCTGAAAAAGCTATGTATAGTTTTGGTGATAATGGCGAAAAAATGCCTGCCAACGCCATTCGTGAGTTTAAATATGTGGAACGCCTGTTCGATAAAAAAGCCGATGCAAAAATCAACTCGGATATTGACCTCGAAAAGCGCGCCCGCAGTTTTGTGGATTCGCTAAAACTAAATGACAGCGAAAAAGCTGAACGTGTTTATACTGTAATTCGTACTCACATGCGTGCCGTGCGCGACTGGCATAACGAACATCCTTTTACCACCGTTCCTGCAGGAATTAATCCGCGCACGGGCGAAAAACTTACCGATGTGCATCGGGATGTAATTGCCTGCTCGGCTAAACCAAAATCGGTGCACGATAATTTAATGAACGGTTTACGAAAAGATTTAACCGAAGAACAAGTGGAGACGATTCTGGATTTGTACACCATTGGCAAATTTCAGTTTACGCTGAAAGGTTTTAAAGCCATTGTGCCCGATATGACTGAAAAGGAAGAGGCTTATGTGGTTCAGCAATTGCGACTTGCCCGCGAGCAGGCTGTGGATTACAAAACAATTAAAGGGGAAATTTCAGCTATTTTTGAAATTTACAAGGATAATATTGAACGATATTTTAATTCAAACGGGCGTAACTGGCGACAAATGTACAAAACCTATACTGATAAACTGAAAGCGGAAAAAGAAGCAAAGAAGAAGTGAAATAATTGATTTTGAAATTCGCAGATAATTTTGCAAATAAATAAAAATGCCGGAGAATGAATACCGGCATTTTTATTTGATTTAAAACAACGACATTTGCCCTGTGATATCATCAATTATTTTTTTCTGATCCACAATTTCATCGGGCAGAACTGATTCGTTGTTGAACGATTTTATGGTTTTTGGTTTTACAGGTTTTTTCTGAACTACAGTCTCTGATTTTGTATGATTTTTTTCATCAATTTCAGTTGTTTTTGCATCTCCTTGATCAATATTAATATTTTGTGCGATTTTGGCAGTTTCAGATTCGTTCGGTTCTTCGTCATTAAATCCATTTTCATCTCCGTTCTGATTTTCCTCCGTTTCCTCTGACCCATTATCTTTTTCTTCGGTTTTAAAACGCAATGGTTCAAGCTCGTTTATAGTTTCAACTTCAAAAGTAGTGAGTCGTTTGCCTTTTGCTCTGAAACTCTTCACTCCTATAAATTCATCTGCATCAACAATCAAAGCTTCGCGGAAAGCATCGTTACCGCCAAATACAACTTCAATTCGCGGGAAATCAGTGTCGGTCATAATCATCAGACGCGAGTCTGTATTTTCGCCAAGGAAGCTCTGTTTTTTCTGACTTGCTTCAAGTTGGAAACGTTTCAGATAATAAAATTTCTGTTCGGCATCCCATAAAGCAACTGTCCAGACTTTGTTCGTATCAAATTTTTCAATTACAAGAATATCTTTATCGTAATGATTGTTTAAATCGAAATTCGAACAGTAATAATCGCCTTTAGACGAAACTATCAAAATCAAATCCTCACTCAGGAATTCACCCAGATATTCTCCGCGGTTGTCGTAGTTTAATCGCAGTACATCTCTGTCGAACCAAACCTGACGGCCACCCAATGTTGAACCTCCTTTTTGTTTAAGTGTAATTTTTTGTATTTCATTTTTTGTAAGAATGTTACCGATTGACTGACGACCTTTAATAGCAATATCGCTGAAATCTTTTTCGAAAACAAGTTTGAAAAGTCTTGGTTTTGGTTTCAGAATTACGCGTATAACTTCAGCTTCAGCGTTCGGATTCGAAGTAAAATAAATAACTTTCGATCCGGGAGTTCCCTGTGTAATATCGTATTCCTTATCGCGGGTTATGCCGTTTACAGCAAAACGTTTGATATAATGTGGTCCGTTTTTGCCATCGCGGTAAACTACGTTGTAAATTGTTCTTTTATCGTTTTTCTTGAAAACACTTAAATATAGAATGTTTTTCCCCACGAACAATTTATCGGTAACTTTTACAATTTTATATTTACCATCTTTGAAAAATATAATAATGTCATCGATATCTGAGCAATTACAAACAAATTCGTCTTTTCGTAACGATGTACCAACAAATCCTTCCTCGCGATTGACATAAAGTTTTTCATTGGCTTCAACTACTTTAGCAGCCACAATTGTTTCGAAATTGCGTATTTCAGTGCGACGTTCGTAATCTTTACCATACTTATTTTTCAAATTTTCGAACCAAAAAATAGTATAATCCACCAAATGGTCGAGTTGATATTGAACTTCATCAATTTTTTTCTTCAGCGAGATAATAGTATCATTTGCTTTGTCCGAATCGAATTTGGTGATTCTCATCATTTTTATTTCGAGCAATTTCAGCAAATCCTCACGGATAACTTCGCGGATAAAGTCTTTCTTGAAAGGTTCGAGTCGTTTGTCGATATGTGCTAAAACTTCATCCTGAGTGGCACTGTCTTCAAATTCTTTATCTTTATATATACGATTTTCGATGAAAATTTTCTCGAGCGTTGTAAAAAACAATTGTTCGAGAAGTTCATTTTTTTGAATTTCAAGTTCCGCCTGCAATAAATCTTTGGTGTGTTCGCAACTCACCTGCAGCATTTCACTAACGCCCATAAAACGCGGTTTTTTGTCGTGTATTACGCAGCAGTTGGGCGAAATACTCAACTCGCAATCTGAAAAAGCATACAATGCATCGATTGTTTTATCCGATGAAACTCCGGGTTGCAGGTGAACCAGAATTTCCACGTTAGCCGAAGTGTTGTCGTCAACTTTTCGGATTTTAATCTTACCTTTTTCGCTGGCTTTTATTATCGATTCAATTAGTTTCGAAGTGTTTGATCCAAAAGGGATTTCGGTTATCGATAGTGTTTTATTATCGATTTTACTTATTTTGGCGCGAATTTTTACTGAACCACCGCGTTCACCATCATTATATTTCGCAACATCGATGGAGCCTCCGGTCTGAAAATCAGGGTACAGCACAAAATCATCACCATGCAAATGTGCTATACAGGCATCGCAAAGCTCATTAAAATTATGGGGCAGAATTTTTGAGTTCAAACCTACGGCAATCCCCTCTACGCCCTGAGCCAGTAATAAAGGAAACTTTACAGGAAGTGCTATAGGTTCTTTATTTCTTCCATCGTATGAAGCTTTCCATTCGGTGGTTTTGGGATTGAAAACAGTTTCGAGTGCGAATTTTGAAAGACGCGCTTCAATATAACGCGGAGCTGCTGCACCATCGCCGGTGAGTATATTTCCCCAGTTTCCCTGACAATCAATCAGTAAATCTTTCTGTCCCAGTTGTACTAATGCATCGCCAATTGAAGCATCGCCATGCGGGTGAAACTGCATGGTATGACCCACGATATTCGCAACTTTGTTGTATCGTCCATCATCCAAACGCTTCATCGAGTGAAGTATTCGTCGTTGTACCGGCTTTAAGCCATCGTAAATATCGGGTACGGCACGTTCCAGTATTACATACGATGCATAATCGAGAAACCAGTTTTGGTACATTCCCGATAAATGGTGTTTTACCGCATCATCGCTAATTTTGGGAACTTTATAACCTGAATGTCCGGCAGGAGCGTCAACTTCCGGTTCTTCCTCCTGGCCGGTAATTTCTTCTGCTTCGTTTTCTGCGTCAATTATTTCGTCCGTACTCATAATTATTGTGTGCTCTCTTTATTCAATGATTTCGATTAATTGTTTGACAATCTAAAATGTTGAAAAAAAAGATTGGAAGTTTTTTCCGGTTAAAATTCAAACATTTTTTTCAACTCACAAAAATACAAAAAAGTAATTGATAGTTTGTTTTTTGTAATACAGACTTTAAGTTTAAAACATGACAAAATGTATAAAATTTGATTATAAAGCCAACGCTTTGGTAAGGGTCGGTCATGCTTTTACTAATATTTTTTTCAACAAATGTAAATTAAGCAAGGATTTTGATAAAAACACCTGTCGGCATGATAAATTTCAAATAAGTTTTGTAACTGCTTTTGACTACTTTAAAAGTCATTAAATACACTTTTTGTGTCAATTTTTACACATAAAGTGACTCCTCACAGATTAACTTTGCATTATAAAAATTAAAAAATTATTCACAACAAACACCAAAAAAATCCCTTAAATTATTATTTAAAATGAGCAAACACAATTCAATCTTGCGAAAAGTATTGTTCCTTATTGTGTCTATTGCATTTTTCGGAATGGCATGTGCACAAACCCGAACAGTAAACGGAGTAGTGAAAGACGCCACAGGCGAACCGGTTATCGGAGCATCAGTTGTAGTTACCGGAACTTCAACAGGTACAATTACCGATGTTAATGGTAATTTCAGAATCGATGTCCCTTCTTTAGCCCGCACACTCGAAGTTTCTTATGTTGGTATGCAAAAACAGGTTGTAGCAATTATAGCCGGCACAATTAACGTAGTTTTACAGGATGAGTCAAAAGGTCTCGATGAATTAGTTGTTATCGGTTATGGCGTTGTACGCAAGCGCGACTTGACAGGTTCGGTATCGTCAGTAAAAACAGCCGACATTATGAAAACCACAAGCAGTAATCCGATGCAGGCAATGCAAGCAAAAGTTGCCGGATTGGATATTCGTCAGAATGATGGACAATCAGGTTCAGGCTTAACAATGACTTTGCGTGGTAATCGTTCAATTTCAGCGTCAAACAGTCCGCTGATTTTGGTAGATGGAGTTGAATACGGTTCAACTATCGACATAAACGCTTCCGACATTGAATCGATGGAAGTATTGAAAGACGCTTCGTCAACCGCTATTTATGGTAGCAAAGGTGCAAATGGTGTAATTATTATCACTACCAAACGCGGAAAAGCAGGCAAAACACAGGTAAACTTCAATTCCTATGTATCGTCAAATACTCCTACAAACGTACCACGCATCATGTTTGGCGAAAAAGAAGTTCAGTTCTTACGCGACAAGAGAAATTATCAACTTGATTTTGCATCGGGAAACTGGGGTACAGCCGCCACTACTGTAGAGCAAGTACTCACAGGCACACCAACCGGAGCCGATTTTACCGAAATGGATGTTTACAATAATAAAAGTTATACCGATTGGCTCGATATTATCTTGCAAGATGGGGTTACACAAAATTATGAAGCCTCTGTTTCCGGTGGAAACGAAAAAACTAATTACAGTCTTTCATTTGGAGCCATGTACGAACAGGGCTTGATGAAAAACGACCAGTTGGATCGTTACAACGGAAAACTTACCATCGATCATAAAATCAGCAAAAACGTGAAAGCAGGAGCAAATATGCTTTACACATTCCGCGATCATGATACCCGAAACAGCAGCGTATTCGGACAATCGATGAAAATGACCTCAATCACACGTCCGTACAATAATGATGGCACACTTTTGGCAACACCAAATGCACGCTACGCAGCGCACTGTAACCCATTACTCGATGAAATAGAAGGTAATTTTGTACACAATGTGGAAACTACCCGCTTCTTTGGGAATGGTTATTTGGAAGTTACTCCGCTTAAAGGTTTGAGTTTTAAAACCATGTTCGCTGTTGATCGCTCGAACAAACGCGATGGACAATATCAGGACTACGAAAGTGTTGCCCGTTATCAATCGCCAAGCACGAGTTACATTACTTTAACTTACGACAAAAGCACCAAATACACTTGGGATAATTTGCTGAATTACAACACTAAAATTGGCAAAAATGACATTTCTGCATTGTTGGGACACAGTATGACAAGCAGTGTATATGAATATTCAAAAATTCAGGGCGATGCAGGTAAAGAACATTATTATGTAAGTTCATTCTACGATGTTAAGAAAATTGGCACTCCTATAGTTGAAACCAATTATATTCAAACTTCCATGCTTTCACTTTTCGGACGTTTGAATTACAGTTACGATGGCAAATATCTTTTCTCTGCTTCATTCCGTCGAGATGGATCATCGCCACTTGCCACAGGTAATAAATACGGTTATTTCCCATCGGTATCGGGAGCATGGCGCGTTAGCGATGAAAATTTTATGGAAGGGACGAAAGACTGGTTGTCAAATTTGAAATTACGCGCTTCATGGGGTGTATCGGGTAATGCTGCAATTGAAGCTTATCAAACACTTTCACAGTTGAGTGGATACGATGTTTACTATTATTTGGGCGGAAAAGACATTGCCGGACGTATTCCAAGCCAAATGGGAAATGCCGATTTAAAATGGGAAACAACGCAAGCAATGAACTATGGTATCGATTTCGGATTCTTTAACAACCGTATTTCAGGTAGTATCGATTATTATACATCACACACTTACGATTTACTTTTCCTCAGAACTGCGCCTCCTTCGCAGGTATTTACCACAGTATTATCAAATGTAGGCGAAACAAAAGGCAGTGGATTAAACATTGAACTGAACACTTTGGTTTTGAAATCAAAAAATTTCTCTTATGATATTAACTGGACATATTCACAAGGTAAAGATGAAATTGTTGGATTAACTTCAGGAATTGATAAATATCAGGTAAGTGGAGTGGAATGGCTTATTGTAGGTCAACCTGTAAAAATATTCTACGATTTCGAAACCAACGGAATTTGGAATGTTGGCGAATTTGCACAATATAAAACTGATTGGGAAACCCGTCATCCTGGCGAAACCTTGAATTATGTTGCCAATGGCGCTCCAGCAGGTTATGGCAATGCCGGAACAATGAAAATTGTTGACGTAAATGATGATGGAAAAATCAACAGCGATGACCGCAGAGTTTACGACCGCACTCCAAAACACATACTTGGCATGAACAACACCCTTGAGTATAAAAACCTGGCACTTTCGTTCCAACTTTACGCACGTTTGGGTGGTTACATTTCTTATGACATGAACACTCAGTTGAATTATGAAACTGCAAACTGGGGTGATTTGGATTATTGGACACCAACAAACACTGGAGCAAAATTCCCAAGCCCGGGTGCAGCTTCGGCAGTTTACTCTACTTATGGAACTGCTTTGCGTTACGAAAAAGCTGATTTCTTCAAAATTAAAGATATAACTTTATCGTACAGCATTCCAACTTCAATTTTGAAAAGTGTAAGTATCAATAATCTGAAAATATATGGTTCACTTAAAAATTATTTTACTTTCAGTGCGATACCTAATTACGACTCAGAGCGTGGAGGTTCTATATCGTTCCCACTTGCAAAACAAGCTGTAGTAGGATTAAATCTTGAATTCTAATAACTATAAAGGTCTTATTATAAATTATTTATAACAAAATGAAAAACAAAATTAAAATATTCATTACTGCTTTTTGCAGTATATTTATCCTCTTCTCATGTACAGATTTTCTGGAAGAGAATAATAAAGTTGGACAGACAGCAGATTTGACTTACTCAACCAATTCAGGTATTAAAGGCTTAATGGCATCTTGTTACAGTTTTGCCCGTGGCTGGTACGGAAAAGAACCTTCTTTAGGTCTTGCTGAAATGGGTTCCGACCTGTTCTATTATGGTTTCGACAATAAACAGAAATCGCTGAATTCTTACAGTATTACTTCACTTACAATGGCTGGGGTAAACGACAACGCATGTTTGGACGAATACTGGGAAATGTTTTACAGTGCTGTTGATGTTTGTAATAACGCATTGTACTTTGTTCCGAAAAACAATGTAATAAACGAAACCGAAAGAAAAATATATATGGGTGAAGCATATTTCTTACGTGCGTTTTATCATTTCCACATGGTAAATATCTGGGGTGACATACCTTATAACGATGCACCTATTACATCGTTCTCTACTACTCCGGTACGCATGAAAGAAGCCGATGTTTATACCAAAATATTGGAAGATTTGGATAAATCAATAGCTCAATTCGAAGCAGCTAATTACAAAACTAAAGCTGATGGACGTGCGAATTATTGGGCTGCACGTGCTTTAAAAGCCCGCGTATTGCTTTACGAAGCTTCATGGTTAGGGAAAACTGCTTCTTATGCATTGGCTAAAACCGAAGCCGAAGCCGTGATTGGTAGCGGAATTGCAAGTTTCTATACAAACTATGCCGACACCTGGGATATGCTTAACGAAGATGCAGGTAAAAATAAAGAATCTATTTTCGGCATCACTTATTCAGGCGATTTGAAAACCAATGTAAACTGTATCCCGAAACGCTACCGTACAAACGCTAATGGCGACCCACTCGATTATAACTCGTTGATTACCCGTACAGGTTATACCCGTGGTGGAAATGCCATGCTGCTTATGTTTGTTAGTATGTGGAACAATGGCGCGAGCGACCTTGGAAATAACGGAAATGAAGTTTTTGTTCGTCCATTGGCTGAAAGTTCGTATTATGTAACTAATACCAAAACAGGTGCAAAAGTATATGTTGCTGATAAATATTCACCTTACGGACGAGGATTTACAAGATATCTGCCATCGCTTTATTTATGGGATTTGATGGAAAAGAACCGTGCAACCGACCAGCGTCCTGAAGCAACTTTACTTACAGCTTACACAATTGCTCCCGGATTGGAAGGAAGTTCAAAAAAATATCCATTAATGCAGGATACAGCCATTTATTATTGCCCCCTTGATGGAAATTCACCTGAAGGTATTGCTAAACAAAACTGGGCTAAAAACCGTTATCGCATACAGTTTATGTACAATGGCGATATACCTGTGTATACCTCAAACGATTTGACTACTGCGTTGCCAACTGAAGCCAACAAAGCTATTTCGGATGTTTACGGTGACAATCGTTACAACAACAATATCGGTGGTTGGAAATCTTTCCCTGGCATTAAAAAATTCCTCGATAACCGATTTGATATAAACTATCCGACACACGATATTTCTTATCGCGATCAGATTGTTATTCGTTTGGCAGAAATGTATTTGATTAAAGCAGAATGCGAATTAAATACAGGTGGAAATGCATTAAACACTATCAATGATTTGCGTAATGTACGTGCAATTCCAGGCAAAGACAATAAAAGAACAGGTACTGTTACTATCGATACAATTTTGGAAGAACGCGCCATTGAACTTTGTGGCGAATTACAACGCTGGTTCGACCTGAAACGTACTAAAAAGCTGGTTGATTATGTAAAAGCCCGCAATGCACAGGCAAAAAACAATATTGCAACAAAACATTATTATCGTCCAATTCCGCAGGTACAAATGGATGCTGTAACAAATCCTGATGTATTTAAACAGAATGAAGGTTATTAATAAATGATTTTTTATAATTTTGAGGCTGTTTCAGTAATGAGACAGCCTCATTAGTTTTCAGGAAACTTGCTGTAATAATTATGCGATTTCTTACTCTTTTTTGTGTTTTTTGATTTGAAAAAACCAACATTTATGTCACACAAACTAATATTTCCGTTATTTCTTTTATTTCCAATTTTGCACCTGAGTGCCCAGATTTCCACTTCACTTTTCAATGATGGCATTCATCACTGGAATCTTGAACACAAAGTTCGTGAGTATGCCCGATACTCTGAAAGTCAGTTTGTTCAGATTGCCGAAAATCTGATTGCTTATCAAAATGCTGATGGCGGATGGATGAAAAATATGGATTGGTTGGCAGTAATTAATATTGATTCAGTAATCAATAGCTTAAGCGATCGTTACCGGCAAAGTACACTCGACAACAGGAATACTTTCACGCAGATAAAATATTTAGCGGAAGTATATACACTTACCGGAGATAGAAAATTCAAAAACAGCGCTTCACGCGGAATAGAATACATATTACGAACACAAAAGAAAAACGGCGGATGGCGCGGTTGGGATGTTGATGCAATAACATTTAACGATGATGTAAGTACAGGAGCAATTGAATTGTTGAGAGATATTGTTCAAAGAAATAAAAATTTCTTATGGATAAAAGGAAATTTTCGAGGTAAAATTACAAAAGCATATAAAAAAGGAATTGACCTGATACTTAAATGCCAGATTGAACAAAACGGTGTGAAAACTGCATGGGCGCAACAACATGATAATGAAACACTCCAACCTGTAGGTGCACGTACATTCGAGTTGCCGGGAATAACTGCTAACGAGAGCGCCGAAATTTGTCATTTACTTATGGGAATTAACAATCCAACGAAGGAAATTGTTGAAGCTGTTGACTGTGCTGTTCGCTGGTTTGAAAAGGTGAAAATTGAAGGAATAAGAGTTCAAAGAGTTGACTTGCTTGCTGATCAGATTATAAACCATGAATATCCTTACGATAATATTGTGGTAACTGACCCTACCGCGAAACCAATCTGGGCAAGATATTGTGAATTGGCTGACAATAAGCCTTTTATGTGCACCCGAGCCGGTCAAAAGGTTTCGAAACTCGAAGACGTAAATGCTGAACGCCGCACCGGATATGCGTGGTACGGATATTGGCCTGAAAGCGTTTTGGAGGCTTATCCGAAATGGAAAGCAACGATAACGAAATGAAATCAAGAAAAACCAAAAAAGTTATTTTCTTATTTCAACAAATTTATACCCGAAAACCAAACTGAATTTGGTTAAATCGGAATGAAAAAGTTGATAGTTGAAAAATATTTCCCGGCTGCTATTATATCTTAACTCAACGCTCAATTTATTATTTCCACCACCAATACCTGCTGCAAAATGAGGAGAAGGATTTACTTCGTATTCAATATTAGGTTGCTGGTTGTACATCTGGTTTGCGTTGAAGAAAATTAATTTGCTATCGAAATTAAAGCCTAAACTCGAAACATAGTGAGCGTTAGCAAATAATCTGAATTTATCAAAATAATGATAATACCTTACACCTAAGGGAATATCTATCAAAGCATATCTAAAATGAATAAGCTCATATCGTTCATTTGATGTTTTAGGATTTGCATATTGAAATACCGGCTCTAACAATAGACTTACTTTATTTTTATACAGAGGCAGAAAAACTTCTGTTTCAAACCCCAATCTGTATGCGGGTCGGAGATAGTAATTTGCATCGCGATGGGGCACATAAGAATTCCAGGCTTTTAAATTCATCAATTCAAAAGCAGGTGTTAGTTTAAAATTCAGCACTTCACGTTCGCGTTTAAAGGCTTTTTCAGGATTTTCACCAAAGTTGTTGAATTTAGTAAAAAGTTTTATTAAATCTGAGTGAGCATACGACAGCGAGTTAATTTCTTTTTCTGTAATTTTCTCATTTCTCATGGCAAGTTGTAATTGTTGCTTAAAACCATTGTTAGTCCTAAGAACATCATTGATAAGATATATTTTGTAGATTAACTGTTCCACTGGAGCATCGCCCAAGCCATAAAAAAACAAGGTGTTGATTCCGTCAGAATAACTGTAAAGTCGGGCATTCCCGTCAACTAATTCCTTAAGAAATACCAATGAATCTCTCCATTCAGGATTTCGTGTGGTAGAAAGGTTGCTGTAATCGACTGAGGAATTGTCAATTTTCAGTTGATTTCTGATGAATCGCCCAAATCCATAAATACCAAACTCACTTATTTGGTTTATTTCCTTTAGTACTATTTCTGAGTCAACGGTGAGTTTATAGCGAACATTGGAGGGATTTTGCTTACTGTCATTGAATCGGATTAAACATTCGGTTTTTACACCTTCGTTATCGACTACATAACCTTTATCAAATTTTTGCTGACTTTGAGCGTGCAAAGTTAAACTTAAAAACAAACAGAAAATGATGATTTTTTTCACACTTTAAAAAAATTATATCAGGTGATTAATAATTTAACAAAAGTATGATTTTTTCTGAAATACAAAAATTGATATATTAAAAATTATCGAAATTTTTCAAGCAGATTCATTGAAGTTATTTTAAAGTTAATCACCTATAAAAACTACATCTGAAACAGTCTTTGGTTTGGGTGTAGTATTCAATGTTTTTTCTACTGAAAGTAACAAGCCATCTTTTGTGCCTTCGATAGCAGTAATTATTTCTTTATCCAAAGTTAAATCGGGTTTGTCAATTACAAATTCAGAACCTGAGAGTTTATAAAGATTGCGGTCGAAGCCATAAATCATATAAACATTTTTTCCGGTAAAAGTCAGGGTTTTGTAATTTCTTGAACTGCCTGAAACTATTGGAATTGTATTGGGAATTGCAAGATTTGCTTTTACGAGCGCTATCTCCGTCCCGGTAAACTGATATATGTCAATAATATCAACATCATAATGACGTACCACAATATATGGCTGATCCGTATTAGCAGGATTTTTATATACCCAAACAAAATGCTTGAAATAGTAACTTCCTCCGGTACCAATAGTGCCTATCGATTTTGAACTAACAGCACTGAATGCATTTCCATCATAACTGATTATATTTACCTTCCCGTTTGCCGGAGTATCATCGTAGCTGAGATACGCCCAGAAAATTTTATTAACGCTTCCGGCTTTTGAAGCATCATTGGTAGTTGGTATTTTTTTCAAAACACCCTGAACATAATCCATTGCGCTTACAACTTCACCTGACCATGTATAATTCGATGGATTGTACGTATAAAGCATCGGATGTCCGTAATTATCATTTAAGCCCAGACTCATTATCACCCATTTATTTTTGATATAAAACATATAACCTGTTACCGAACTCGATGCAAACGGGCCGTTGTGGGTGTTGAGGCTGTGATTGTGGAAACTTAATCCCGAAATGCCATAACCACCTCTACCACCGCCTGTACCATTGAAGGACACAAGCTGATTGTTGATAATTTCAAAATCATCGGTTAAGTATTTGCTCTGAAAGTTCAGTTTTGGCGAAACTGAAGGATTGATATAATCACCCTGACAGTTTAGCACGGCACCGGTGCCGTTCATACCCGTTTCAGCAACATTATACTGCGCGATAAGAGTTATATTACCGTTAAGTAAGTGTTCATATTTAGTTTATACAATATTCAATAATAGATTCCGTTCTAT
>CAYONE010000072.1:0-23421 GCA_964405245.1 uncultured Paludibacter sp. | reverse complement strand
TGAATATTGTTGATAAACAACCATATAATTAATTAATTCAAATAATCTCTAATATCTAACATTTTTATTAAAAAAAAATCAATTAGTTTATCTATACCAATTTTACAGTTTCATAAGAAACTGCATTCATTGTATTGTATTGTATTGTATTGTATCGTATTGTATTCTGAAATAATGAAAATAAAACTACTGTTATGTTAAGTAAAATATTTCTTGGAATTAAACATCTTAATATTATGTTAATTATAATTTCCAATCCCGACAAAAATCGGGACAAATCTTTAAATTTTCAAATTAAGGCAAAGATTACAACTTTTGTTAAAAATCGATTGACACTAAATTTTCACTTCAAATAATCAGATAAGTTTCCGCTAATCTGTAAGAGCGAAATTTCGCACAATTTGGTATTGAACTCAGCCTGAACAAGTCGTTCTTCGGCTTCGAGCAGGCTATTTTGAGCTTCACGAAGTTGAATGCCCGATAGGTCGCCAAGCATATATCGCTCTATTGCAATCTCATAATTCTCAACAGCCGTATTTACATTTTCCCTTTCGAGCGCGGTAAGTTTCATGTTATTCTGATAAGCCATCCAAACATTTGCAAAATCGCCCCGCAAGCTATGAACTAATTCATCATAGATTAACGTTTTGTTTTCAATCAGAATGCGTGCATTTCGTTGTTCGCGGGTTCGGTTAAAACCATCGAAAAGATTAAAGCCCAGTGTTACTCCTGCATTCGGACCTAAATAATCCTGACGGCGGAAACTTGCTATTTCGTAACGATTTTGTGTATATCCATAACCTGCATTCAGTTTTAAATAAGGATAATTTTTACTTTGTGCCGCTTTCAAGTCAAGTAAGCCAAGTTTTTTGTCATTCTCGGAAATTTGCAGAAACACATTTTTACTCATAGTCTGTTCCCAAAGCAGGTTTTTTGACAAAAGTGCATCGAAAACAATCGATGTGTCATTTACTGAAATTTCAGCATCAATTTCGTCCACAGCCATAAGCCGATTCAGTTTTACACGCGAAGTAAAAAGCACTTCGTACTGGCGAATGAGTTTCGAACTGTCGGCATTAAAATCTACACGCGCTTGCTGCAAATCGAGTTTTGAAAGTGAACCAATATTATATCGCGCCTCAACAATACGCAGACGTTCTTTTGAAAGTTTAACAGCCGATTTCAGATTTTGAAGCCGAATTGTCTGCTGCACAAAATTGAAATATTCCGAGGTAATATCCACCACCAAATTTTCAACTGCAAGTTTGGTATTAAGTTCTCCCGCCTGTCGTAATTCTTTCAAGCGCTGATAATTCACAAACATACCAAAACCATTAAAAATTGTCCAGTTCAGATTTACGCCTGCATTCAATGTGGTATTGTTCACGCTGTTATTTACAATAGTTGCACTTCCGTCAGCCGGAAATTGTGAAGTATTATTCGTTGTTCCGGAATAACCTGCACTTAAATCCACCGATGGTAACATTCCTGCATTTCCGGGAGTTACATTATTGTCAGAAATTTTCTGCTGATTTCTGCTGATACTAATACTGTAATTATTTTCAAGCGCAGTAGAAATAACATCTTTTAAACTCAACACATTTTGCGATTGAATAATTCCGGGAAATATTAAAAAAATTAGCACCAACAAATGTGTAACTTTGTTGAGAATGTATTTATATATTGTATGCATAATCATTATCTCAATTTTTTTTCAGAATAAACTCAAAAAATTATTTTTTTCGATTGGTAGAAATGAGCAAGTAAACCGATGGCACCAAAAATAAAGTGAGAAAAGTTGAAACTATTAATCCGCCAATTACTGAAATTCCCATGGCAATACGTCCGTTGGCACCTTCGGCGCTTGCTAAAGCTAATGGTAACAAACCGAGAACTGTTGAAAAACTTGTCATCAGAATCGGGCGTAAACGTTGCACCGCAGCTCCTTTAATGGCATCGAATTTATTCATTCCTGCTTCCTGTCGCTGGTTTGCAAATTCTACAATCAAAATTCCGTTTTTCGCTACCAAGCCAATCAGCATAATTATACCAATCTGGCTAAAAATATTCATGGTTATACCAAAAATCAGCATAAATATTAGCGCGCCTGCTACTGCAAGCGGTACTGTCATCATTACGATTATCGGATCTTTGAAACTTTCGAACTGCGCTGCCAGTACTAAATAAATAAGTACCAATGCCAGAATAAATGCAAACATCAAACTCGAAGAACTTTCGCGAAATTCTTTTGAATCGCCTGCAAGCGCTGTTCGAAATGAATCATCAAGCGTTTCAGTAGCTATTTTATCCATTTCGTTGAGCGCATCGCCAATGGTAACACCCGGAGCTAAACCGGCAGAAACAGTAGCCGAACTGAATCGATTGTAGCGATACAATTGTGGCGGCGCAACAGTTTCCTTCAATTCCACAAGATTATCCAATTGAATCATTTCAGCCTGATTGTTTTTCAGATAAATCGATTTCAAATCGAGTGGCGTATTGCGTTGCTGGCGATTGATTTCGCCCAAAATCTGATATTGTTTTCCATTCATGTAAAAATAGCCCATACGTTGCCCGCTGAGTGCATATTGCAATGTCTGCCCAATATCGCGGGTACTCACACCAAGCAATGCAGCTTTATCTCTGTCAATCTGAATGCGGGTTTCGGGTTTTGTAAATTTGAGGTTTACATCTGCCATTTCAAATTTACCACTCGCGTTTACTTTATCCATAAACAGGGGAATAAACTCTCTTAATTTTTCAATATTGGGAGCCTGAAGTACATACTGAACAGGCATCGAAGCGCGTCGTCCGCCAAAAGTAGATTGTTGCTGCACAAAAGTTCGGGCTTCGGTTTGCTTACGTACCGCCGCGGTTACAGCATCGGCAACTTCCATTTGACTTCTTTTTCTGTCTTTAATATCGGGTAATAATATGCGTATCATGCCAAAACTACTACGAATTATGGCAATGTTCGATTCGCTTTCATAAGCAACAGTATCTACAATCTCGTATATTTTTTCGGTATAATCGCGTACAAATTCATAAGTTGCGCCTTCAGGAGCCAAAGTTCTGACCGTGATGTTCGAACGGTCTTCGAGTGGCGCCATTTCGGATGGAACGCCATTCCACATAAATACAATTCCGATAATTGTAACTACGGCAATAATCAGCGAAATGTATTTTATTTTGAGAAATGAATTTAATCCGTTTTCATAAGAACTATTCATTTTACTGAAAAAAGGTTCCGATTTCCGATACAACCAGTTGTGTTTTTCGCGGTGTTTAAGCATTTTGGTTGCCATCATGGGCGTAAATGCAAGCGCCACAAACGAAGATATTATTACTGCGCCTGAAACCACAATACTGAATTCACGAAAAAGCCTTCCGGTCATTCCTTCGAGAAAAACGATAGGAAAAAACACTGCTACAAGCGTAATTGTAGTGGAAATAACCGCGAAGAATATTTCTTTGGAACCTTCGATTCCCGCTTGACGCGGAAGTATGCCTTTTTCAATTTTCTGATAAATATTTTCGGTTACCACAATAGCATCGTCCACTACCAAACCTACAGCCAAAACCACAGCAAGCATCGAAAGTACATTTATCGAAAATCCGGCAAAGTACATCACAAAAAATGCCCCAATTAACGAAACCGGAATAACCACAACCGGAATAAGTGTTACGCGCCAATCGCGCAGAAAAACAAAAATTATGGCAATTACAAGAATGAACGCAACATAAATTGTGTTTTCAACTTCGTTAATTGAAGCGCGAATAAATTTCGTATTATCAAAAACAATTTCTGCTTTAACATCGGGCGGCAAATCTTTTTTCATTTGCTCAAGCCTTACAGCTACTTCATTAGCAATTTCAATTTGGTTCGCACCCGGTTGAGGAATAATTACAGTACTCACCATGGGCATTCCGTTACGCTTCAGAATATTCTTTCGGTCTTCGGCATCGAGTTCCGCCCTACCTATATCCCTGAAACGTACAATCCGGTAATTATCTTCTTTAATTATGAGATTATTAAACTCTTCTGGTGTTTCCATCAATCCAAGTGTGCGAATACTCAGTTCAATTTTATCACCTTCGATACTGCCCGATGGAAGTTCAACATTTTCCTTGTCGATAGCGCTTTTTACATCCATAGGAGTTATTCCGTACGAAGCCATTTTTACCGGATCTAACCACAGCCGCATGGAATATCTATTCTCGCCCCAAATTTCGACAGCGCTTACATTCTGAATGGTTTGCAAACGTTCCTTAACTGTTAGCTCTGCTATTTCGGTAAGTTCAAGTAACGAACGTTTATCGCTTTGTACAGTTATCTGAACAATCGGGTTGGCATCAGCATCCGCTTTCGAAACAGTTGGAGGGTCGCAATCACGTGGCAAATAACGCTGTGCACGCGAAACTTTATCGCGTACATCATTCGCAGCCGTTTCCAGATCAACGCTTAATTCAAACTCTACAGTAATTCTCGATGAACCCTGACTACTCGTACTTGAAAGTGAACGAATGCCCGGAATACCATTAATATTCTGCTCAAGTGGTTCAGTAATCTGATTTTCGATAATTTCGGCATTTGCACCTGGATAAGATACCTGAACCGTGATTATCGGATTTTCAACACTCGGAAACTCTCGTACACCAAGGTATGTATATCCAATTATACCCAAAAGTATGATAATGAGTATAAAAACTGTTGATAATACCGGTCGTTTTATGCCTAATTCTGATATGTTCATTTTACAAGTCTAAAAGTTTAAAAGTTTCAAGTTTGTAAAGTTTCATGAGTTTCAGTTTTCAAAAGTTTAGGGTTTCAAAAGTTTAAGGTTTCAAAGTTTTGCTTGTATTATATTTTATTGGCTCATTAGCACGTTAACACATAAGCATATTCCGCAAGCGGAATCTCCGTTTCACTACGATTGGCATATTTGCAAATTAAATAATTTAACTCTAAACCTCTTAAACTTTTGAAATCTGAAACTCTCAAACTTTTGAAACTCTATTTATTCATCACCACCGACATTCCATCGCGTAACTGCATTACACCGCTTGTAATAATCGTATCGCCCTTATTTAAACCATCAATTATTTGTATTGAAGATGCATTTCGAATGCCTTTTTCAATTTCTACAAGCTGGGCTTTTCCACCTTTGTAAACATATACGATATCGCGTCCCATCTCAGCAATTGAAGCCATAGCAGGAATTACAAGTGCATTATTAATTTCACGGAGTTGAATTTGAATATTTGCC
This sequence comes from uncultured Paludibacter sp., assembly GCA_964405245.1. Lineage (GTDB taxonomy): Bacteria > Bacteroidota > Bacteroidia > Bacteroidales > Paludibacteraceae > Paludibacter. The sequence goes on along the minus strand of CAYONE010000072.1, from coordinate 18,154 downwards.
GAACGACCGGGCATCAGCTTTCCACCCGGATTGCTGTAAAGCGCGCGCACTTTTAACGAAAGTGTTTTTTCATCTAATTTTGATTCTACCGCATAAACATTAGCATTATATTCGTTCAGGTCGTTTTCAATCGTAAAAGTGAGTTTTGTTCCGGCTTTTATTTCGGTTGCATGACGTTCATTTACAGAAAATTCGATTTTTAGCGGAGAAATTTTGGTAAGTTTTGATATTTGCAGCGCTGGCGAAGCATAAGCCCCTTCGCTTACCAACCGCAGCCCAATAATACCATTGAAAGGAGCTCGAAGCTCGGTTTGCGCTATACGTGCTTTAATAAGTTCCACATCGGCTCTGAGTTTTTCAAGTTCGGTAGTAACCGATTCGTAAGCTTCCTGACTTACTGCATCTTTGGCTAAAAGTGATTTTTGCCGGAAAACTCTTTCCTTTGCAAGCGGTAACTGCGCTTCAAGCTTTTTCAATTCTGCCTGTAGTGGTTCATCATTCACTTTTGCAAGAAGTTCTCCTCTGAGTACTTGCGTTCCTTCTTTAAAAAATATTTTTGTGATTTTTCCAGATGTTTCGAACGACAAATTCACTTCTTCGTCAGGTAAAAGTACACCTTTGGTTCTAAATACATCGCTCAAAGTTTCGTAATCAAGAATTTTTACATTTACATTAAGCAGAGGTTTTTTACCGGATGCTCCCATTTGTGGTTTATCAGGCTCTTCGTTAGTTTTGAATTGCTTTTTTATAACCGGAAACAATGCCATGCCAACAATGATTAAAGCAACTAAAGCGTAAATAATTATCTTGGATTTTTTATTCATATTGAAGAATTTCGTATTTTAAACAATAATTCAAACTACATTTAGACGTATCAAACCCTGAAAGTTTAATCACTTTCACTGAACGTTAACAATTAATAATGATTTTATGTAATTCTGCAAATTTAAACAAAAAAAGACGCCAAAGCGCCTTTTTTTTGTAGAATAGTTTTTCAATCATTTATCGAAATCACTTTTTCGGTGCGAACCATCGCAAAATGGCTTGTTATTACTCAAACCACATCGGCAGAAATACGGATTTGTTACTGATTTTTCTTCTCCTCCGGGTAATACAACTTTAAACTCACCTTCCGCCATCATTGGTCCGCTTTTAAACACTCTGATGACTGATATTTTGTTTTCCATATAAAATATATTTTTTTATTTAACAATAATAACGTGGAATTTGTTCGAAATTTATCAATATTTATACAATTAATATACCTGCATTTTTAATTTTGTGAGCCATTAATTCAAAAAAAGTTTTCTTTGATGTTTGAATTTTAAACTGTACTTTTGCAATCAGCATATTACTAAATAATTAATGACAGAACTATTAAACGATAAGATATTTAAACTGATAACTGATACTGCCGACGAAACCGGTTTGGAATGTTATGTAATTGGTGGATTTGTACGCGATTATTATTTGAAACGACCATCGAAAGATATTGATATAGTTGTGGTTGGCAGTGGGATTGAATTTGCCGGATTGGTTACAAGCAAACTCGGAAAAAAGGGTAAACTTACTGTTTTTAAAAACTTCGGGACTGCTCAAATAAAATATAAAGACCTCGAAATAGAATTTGTAGGTGCAAGGCGCGAATCTTACAGGTCTGAATCGAGAAAACCGATAGTTGAAAACGGCACGCTCGAAGATGACCAAAATCGGCGCGATTTCACCATAAACGCGTTAGCTATTTGTCTTAATAAAGAAAGACTGGGTGAATTGGTCGATCCGTTCAATGGGCTTACCGACCTTAAAAACTTTGTCATCCGCACACCTCTCGACCCTGATATAACCTTTTCGGACGACCCACTGCGTATGATGCGCGGCATCAGATTTGCGGCACAACTTGGTTTTTTCCTCGAAACAGAAACTTTCGATGCAATAGCCCGCAATAAGGAACGCATCAGTATAATTTCAAAAGAGCGTATTGCCGATGAACTGAACAAAATTATAGCTTCGCGCAAGCCTTCAACAGGTTTTATTCTTTTGGAAAAAACCGGATTGCTTCAGCTCATTTTCCCCGAACTTGTAGCGCTGAAAGGTGCCGAAACCAAAGATGGTGTTGGTCATAAAGATAATTTTTATCACACACTTACCGTACTCGACAATTTGTGCCAACATACCGATAATTTATGGTTACGTTGGTCGGCACTGTTACACGATATTGCAAAACCGGTAACAAAAAAATTCGATAAAAAACTTGGCTGGACTTTCCATAATCATAATTATGTAGGCGAAAAAATGATTCCCGCAATTTTCAGGAACATGAAATTGCCAACGAACGAAAAAATGCGTTTTGTACAAAAAATGGTTTCGCTCCATATGCGCCCCATTGTTTTAAGCGAAGATGAAGTTACTGATTCTGCGGTTCGCAGATTACTTTTCGATGCCGGAGATGATATCGAAAACCTGATGATGCTGTGCGAAGCCGATATTACTTCGAAAAATCCCGAAAAAGTAAAACGTTACAAACAAAACTTTCAGCTTGTAAGACAAAAACTTAAAGAAATAGAGGAAAAAGATCGGGTACGTAATTTTCAGCCTCCTCTAAGCGGCTCTGAAATTATGGAAACTTTCGGACTGCCGGCATGTGCTGCAGTTGGAGATATTAAAACACGCATAAAAGATGCAATTCTCGATGGATTTATTCCCAATGAATACGAAGCTGCACGAAATCTGATGTTCACCATTGCAGAGGAAATGGGAATTCAACGGAAATAGTTACGAGGTTACAGTTACGAGTTGCCAGTTACAAAGTATCGGGGTTCAGTTCTTTTTCATTTTACATTATTTATTTTACATTTTACATTTTTTCAATTTTTACCAATGAAAACAATTGTACATTTACTGCTTCTGTTAAGTATTACCTGCTTCTTGAACGCGCAAAAAGAGCCTCAGCAGTTTATTTATGCCAAAAAAGCGCCCCAAACTTTCGATGCGGTTCGTTTGGCGCGCATCGACAGTGTTTTTTCAAATTTAGTGAGCGATGGTAAAATTCCACATGCTGTAACTTTTGTGGCTCACAAAGGAAAAATTGTTCATAACAAAGCATTCGGTTGGCGCGATATTGAAAATAAAATTCCCTGCACGACTTCGGATATTTTCCGTATGGCTTCCCAAACCAAAGCAATTACAGCCACCGCCGTACTTATGCTTATGGAAGAAGGCAAATTGCTGCTCGATGACCCGGTAAAAAAATATATTCCCGAATTTTCAAATCCTCGGGTTATTGAAACTTTCAACGAAAAAGATTCAACTTATACAAGCCGACCTGCCAAACGAGATATTACCATAAGACATTTGCTCACACATACAGCTGGTTATTCGTACGGAAATGCTCAAACCCGCAAAATTTACGATAAAGCCGAAATTCCTGTTTCGCCAATGCTTTCAGCCAATGATATCACGCTTGCCGAAGCAATAAAACGACTTGCTGCTTGTCCGCTTGAGCATGACCCCGGCGATAAATTTACTTACGGAATGAGCCTCGATATTTTGGGTTATCTTATCGAAGTAGTTTCAAAAATGCCTGTCGATGAATTTTTCAGAATTCGAATTTTTGAACCACTTGGCATGAATGATACATATTTTTATCTTCCAGATACTAAAAAAGACAGAATTGTTACATTGTACGAAAAAAGAAATCCTGATTCAAAACTCGTTCGCAACGAAAAAAACAATGGACTTTTTCAAACTTTGCCTTACGCGGGAGCAAAAAAATTTCACAGCACCGGCGCCGGACTAAACGGAACTATTGAAGACTACGCTAAATTTTGCCAAATGATTTTGAATAAAGGTGAGTTTAACGGGAATAGAATTCTCGGACGAAAAACAGTGGAGTTGATGGCAAAAAATGCAGTTGGCGATTTGCGCGGCGATATTGGTTTCGGGCTTGCTTTCGATGATTTTCGCCCGCAATATTCGCATCGTTCCATAATTTCGGAGGGCGCACTTCGTTGGGGAGGGTGGTACGGAACCGATTATGTTATTGACCCTGCCGAAGAACTCATCGTGCTTTTTTATATCAATGTTGAACCAAACAACGTGGGCTCCGACCTGAAAGTATTGATTCATAATCTGGTTTATCAGGCAATTAAATAACCCCTAATCCCAAAAAGGGGATAAGAAAAGGAAACAAGAAAAGAAAAATAACTTACTACTTGTTCTAAGGAGAATTACATTTACAACTTATTAAAAAATAAATTCTATAAAAATTACTATAAACAATGAAAAAAACGATTCCATTATTACTGCTTATGATTTTAAATGCAGCTTGCTCCAAAGATGGGAAAATAAACTATCCCATAACTCAAAAAGAAGATGTTACTGACACGTATTACGGCACTGAAGTTGCCGATCCTTACCGCTGGCTCGAAAACGATACTTCAGCAGCTACCGAAGCATGGGTTAAAGCACAAAATGCGGTTACTTTCGATTATCTCGATAAAATTCCGTTCAGAAATCAGCTGAAAGAACATTTGACAGAACTTATGAATTATCCGAAATATGGTTCACCTTTCAAGAAAAACGGAGTTTATTATTTCTATAAAAATGACGGTCTTCAAAATCAGAGTGTACTTTACCGCATGACATCGCTCGATGCTGAACCCGAAGTTTTACTCGATCCGAATAAATTATCTGCCGATGGAACAGTAGCGCTTTCGCAGTTATCGTTTTCGAAAGATGGAAATTACATGGCTTACAGCATTTCGAAAAGCGGATCCGACTGGAACGAAATTTATGTTATGAATTTAGCAGACAAACACCTGTTGACAGATGTGATTAAATGGGTAAAATTTTCGGGCATTGCCTGGCAAGGAAACGGATTTTATTACAGCGCTTACGATGCACCAAAAAAAGGAAGCGAACTTTCATCGAAAAACGAATTTCATAAAATTTTCTTTCACAAAATTGGCGAAACTCAACAACAGGATAAACTCATTTTTGAAAACCCCGACTATCCTCTACGCAATTGCGCCGCATCGGTATCGGAAGATGAAAAAATGCTTTTTATTGTTGAAACCGAATCAACTTCGGGTAATTCGCTTTATTTTAAAGATTTAACAAAAACAAATTCTAAAATTGACACAATTGATCCGGGTTTTGTTGACGATTATTCAGTCATTGACCATCTGAATGGAAAAATTTATGTATTAACGAACAATGAAGCGCTGAATCAGCGGTTGATTGAAATTGATCCGTTCCAACCTAAACGCGAAAACTGGAAAACCATCATACCCGAAACTGAAAATATTTTGGAAAGTGTGGACATTATTGGAGGAAAACTTGTAGGACGGTATCTGCAAAATGCTGCAAGTCATGCGTATGTGTATGATATGAACGGAAATTTTCAGCATGAAGTTAAACTACCAACTTTAGGAACAATTAGTGGTTTCTCCGGCAATACCGACGAAAATGAGGCATTTTATACATTTACATCATTTACATTTCCTCCAACTATATATCGATACGATGTAACCGAAAATAAAGCCGAAATTTTCAGAAGTTCCGAAGTAAAATTCAATCCGGAAGATTACATCACTGAACAGGTGTTTTATCACGGAAAAGACGGCACCAAAATTCCTATGTTTATTACTTATAAAATTGGAACAGAGAAAAATGGCAAAAATCCGTTAATGCTTTATGGCTACGGAGGTTTTAATATCAGTGTAAATCCATCTTTTGGTATAACCCGAATTCCGTTTTTGGAACAGGGAGGTATTTATGCAGTTGTAAATATACGTGGCGGTGGCGAATATGGTGAAGCCTGGCACAAAGCCGGCACAAAATTGCAAAAGCAAAACGTTTTCGATGATTTTATTGCCGCTGCCGAATTTCTGATTGATAAAAAGTACACTTCAGCAAAAAAAATTGCAATTCATGGAGGTTCAAATGGTGGTTTACTCGTTGGCGCTTGCATGACACAACGCCCAGATTTATTCGCGGTTGCAATTCCCGAAGTTGGCGTGCTGGATATGCTGCGCTATCAGAAATTTACAATCGGTTGGGCTTGGGCAACCGACTACGGTACCAGTGAAGAAAGTCAGGAAATGTTTGAATATCTTAAAGCGTATTCGCCATTGCATAACATTAAAGAAGGTGTAAAATATCCTGCAACGCTTGTATTAACTGCCGATCATGATGACCGTGTTGTTCCTGCACATTCATTCAAATTTGCAGCTACATTGCAGGCTGCCAACAAAGGAAATTTCATATCGTTAATCAGAATTGATGCAAAAGCCGGACATGGAGCGGGAAAACCTATAGGAAAAATAATTGAAGCGCATACCGATATGTGGTCGTTTGTAATGCACAATTTGGGTATGAAACCGGAGTTTGGAAAATAGTTTGTAATATTTTCAAAATCAAAAATATTTCTGATAAAAAATGGCAACTTTCTCATTATTGGAGTTAGTTGCCATTCATTTTATTACCAGTGTGTTATGTTAAGTAAAATATTGCGTACCAGAAAAATCGAAAATCTATTGCTAAAAAATTTTCAAATCTTCAAATTAAAATATCAATAGTTTAATGTAGTTCTTCCGCTTTTTCGATAAATTCATCGATAATTTTTTTAACCTGCAAAGGCGTAACATTACCAAATATTTTATCGCCAACCGAAACAACCGGCGCAAGAGAACATGCTCCAACACATCTAAGTGTTGACAATGTAAAAATACCATCGCGCGTAGTTTCGCCAACATTTATATTTAATCTGCGTTTGAACTCATCGAGAATCAATTCATTCCCTTTTACGTAACAGGCGGTTCCCATACATATCGACACTGGAAATTTTCCGCGAGGTTGCATTGTAAAAAAAGAATAAAAAGTAACTACACCATATACTTTCGCATCGGGAACATCAAGTTCCGTAGCTATTGCGTGTTGCACCTCCACGGGCAGATATCCAAGCGTATCCTGTGCTTCGTGCAAAACATTGATTAGTTCATGTTCATCATTGCGATATTTTTTGCACAACTCGTGCAAATAACTTTTTGTTGTATCTGAAAGTGCTATCATAATTTATTACTCTTTTTTATCAAAATAATGTGTATGTAAAAGCAAGTGTGCCAGGTTGCTCATTGGCGCACCCAGGAAATTTTTATAAAGCGAAATAATATGAGGATTCTCATGTGATTTACGAATGGTTTTCGTTTTATCTTCAGTGTAAATTGCCATCTGTCGCTTTTTAAGAATATCAATATTCCCATGATGGAAAGGTTGACCTCCTCCTCCGATACAACCGCCGGGACAGGACATAATCTCAATTGCATGAAAATGGCTTTTCCCTAAACGAATGTCTTTCAGCAATTTTCGCGCATTTCCCAAACCATGTGCAATTCCAATCTTTAACGGTAATCCATCAAAATCTATTGTTGCTTCGCGTATTCCTTCCATACCACGGAGTTCTTCAAAATCTACTTTTTCGAGCGATTTTCCAGTATGTAATTCATAAGCAGTGCGCACAGCAGCTTCTATAACTCCACCTGTTGTTCCAAAAATCACAGCGGCGCCTGTCGATTCACCAAGTGGATTATCAAAATCTTCATCCTCAAGTGAATTCATGTCGATGTTGAAAAGTTTAATTAGTCGGGCAACTTCTCTTGTTGTAAGAACAATATCAACATCTGAGTTTCCGTTTTGCTGAAATTCAGGACGGGCTCGTTCGTATTTTTTTGCCACACAAGGCATAATCGATACAACCACAAGGTCATGTCGATCAATTTTCAGTTGGTCAGCAAAGTAAGTTTTTGCTATTGAACCAAACATTTGTTGTGGCGAACGTGCAGTAGAAGGGATATCGAGTAAATCAGGGAATTGATATTCGAAAAAATTAACCCACGATGGACAACATGATGTAAGTATAGGCAGTTTCACACTTTCATCGCCTGCTAAATGACCCTTTAATCTGCGGAGCAATTCTGTTCCTTCTTCCATAATTGTTAGGTCGGCAGCAAAATCTGTATCGAAAACATAATGAAAACCAAGCCTGCGTAATGCAGCAACCATTTTGCCAGTCATTAATGCACCCGGAACATTTCCAAATTCTTCGCCAAGAGCAGCTCTAACTGCAGGAGCAGTTTGCACAATAACAGTTTTGGTCGGATCAGATAGCGCTCTTACAACTTTTGAAGTTTCATCTATTTCTGTAAGCGCACCTGTAGGACATACAGCTACACATTGACCGCAAAATGTACAAACAGATTGAATTAAGTCGCGGTCGTAAGCAGGTGTTACTACCGAATGAAATCCTCTTTGCACTGACGACAAACAACCAACCGTTTGAACTTCATTACACATCATTTCACATCTCCGGCAAAGAATACATTTGTTTGGATCGCGGGCAATTGCAGGTGAATTTCCCTTTCGGTTATGCGTTTTTTCTCCGGTATAGTGTATTTCTCTTATTCCAAGTCTATCGGCAAGATTTTGCAAATCGCACACTCCTGACTTCGAACATGTTAAACACTCAGCTGGATGATTCGACAAAATTAGCTCCATAACTGTGCGGCGAGCATTAATTACCCTGAGTGAGTGAGTTTTAATTTCCATACCATCTTCTACTTCAGAGCAACAGGCCGGAACAAGATTCTTCCTTCCGGCAACTTCTACCACACATATTCGGCAACCTCCGGGTTTATTTTCGATATTAATATCGTGAAGTTTCATGTGGCACAAGTTTGGAATTTCAATTCCTACTTTATGCGCAGCTTCAAGAATTGTAATTCCACGAGGCACAGTATATGTTTTATTATCTATATTTAAATTTACTTTCATGGTTGAATTAGTTTACTTTTTTCTTAAAAAATAACATCATACTTTAATTGATTACAATCGCATCAAATTTGCATTTATTAAAGCAAATACCACACTTGATACATTGACTTTCAAGTATATTGTGAACCTGACCTTTGTCACCATATATTGCTTCTACCGGGCAATTACGGAAACAAACTGTACAACCTGTGCATTTCTCGGGAATAATTACAAAATGAATGAGATCCTTACATTGTTTCGATGGACAGGTTTTCTGATTGATATGTGCTAAATATTCATTCTCAAACTGTTTAATAGTTGATAAAACCGGATTTGGCGAAGTTTGTCCCAAACCGCACAGCGAAGTATCTTTAATCACATACGATAGATCTTTAATTTTCTGCAATTCAGTTATATCTGCTTTTCCCTGTGTAATTTTATCGAGCATCTCATGTAAACGCTTATTTCCTATACGGCAAGGAGCACATTTTCCACAGGATTCATCTATCGAGAATTCAAGATAGAATTTCGCCATCGAAACCATACAGTCATCTTCGTCAAGCACTATCATTCCGCCTGAGCCCATCATCGATCCTGCTTCAAGTAAATGCTCGTAATCAATTGGAGTATCGAGATATTCTTCACTTAAACAACCACCCGAAGGACCACCTGTTTGAACCGCTTTGAATTTCTTTCCTCCCTTTAAACCGCCACCAATATCGAAAATAATTTCACGCAGTGTTGTTCCCATTGGTACTTCAATAAGTCCTGTGCGCTTAATTTTTCCGGCAAGCGCAAAAACTTTAGTACCTTTTGAAGTTCCGGTACCTATAGAAGAAAACCATTCCGCTCCATTTCGTATTATTGCTGAAACATTTGCTAATGTTTCCACATTGTTAACACAGGTTGGTTGCCCCATATATCCGGATTTGGAAGGATATGGGGGTTTAAATGTAGGTTCTCCACGATTTCCTTCCATAGAGTGAATAAGCGCAGTTTCTTCGCCACAAACAAATGCACCGGCGCCATAACGAAGTTCTATATCGAAAGCAAAACCCGATTGAAGAATATTAGCTCCCAAAAATCCTTGTTCCTTTGCCTGAGCGATGGCTGTTTTTAATCTGCTGACTGCAAGCGGATATTCTGCACGTATGTAAACTAAACCCTTTGTGGCGCCAATACTGTAGCCACAAATAATCATTGCTTCAATAACGGAATGCGGGTCGCCTTCCATTACCGAGCGATCCATAAAAGCGCCCGGATCGCCTTCGTCTGCATTGCAAACTACATATTTTTGAGTTCCTTTTGATTTTCTTGTGTTTTCCCATTTCTGACCGGTAAGAAATCCGCCTCCTCCTCTACCCCGCAAGCCTGATGCCTTTATTTCAGCAATCAATTTTTCCGGTTTAATCATCGTTAAGCACTTGATCAGGGCTTTATAACCTTCGTTATCAATGTAATCCTGAATGTTTTCCGGGTCAATTTTTCCACAGTTTGCAAGCGCAATATGCAACTGTTTCCTGCTGAAATCAGCATCAGGAGGTATTATTCCTTCTACTTTTTCGCCTTTCAGCAAAAAATGGTCAATAATGTTTCTTGCTCTTTCCATATTCACATTGCCAAACATTACCGACTCCTGATTTGGAAGCGCAATGCTTATTGTTGGCTCTGCGTAACAATGCCCCATACATCCGGTTTTTACAAGTTGAACCGGGTAATTAAGTCGGGAAAGTTCACTCCCGAAATAATCGATAATTTCCTGTGTGCCTGATGCGATACCACAGGTTCCCATTGCAAATTTAATCACGGTACTTTCCATACCTGAATTGTGTTTTAAAGTATTGATATTAAATGATTTAAATAGATATTAGATGATTGAGTAAAGGTACAATTATTTTTTTAATTAAAGAATTTTTTCATTAATTATTTTTATAAAGATTCATTTTATATTCAAAACCAATCTTAGTGTTTTATGAAATCAAAATATATTATTGCAAAGACATAAATTTTTAAGCGGAAATTTCATAAATTTGCACAATTCTTACCAACAAAAATCATCAAAAATGAAACCATCTCTAATTGAAAAAATTAAGACAAACGGCACACTTGTTTCCGATGGTGCCTGGGGAACTTTTCTTCAGGCTAAAGGTCTTCAACCGGGTGAATGTCCTGAATTATGGAACATAAGTCACCCCGAAGTAGTTGCTGAAATTGCAAAAAGTTATATTGATGCCGGCGCCGATATGATTGAAACCAATAGTTTTGGTGGAAGTAAATTTAAACTTGAAGCATTTGGCTTAACCGACCGTGTTTATGAACTTAATTATAACGCAGCTCGCTTATCTAAACTTGCTGCCGGAGACAATAAATACGTACTTGGCTCAATTGGACCAACGGGTAAAATGCTAATCATGGGCGAAGTAACTGAAGATGAATTATATGAAGCATTTAAAGAACAATCCATTGCACTCTCAGATGGTGGCGCCGATGCTATTGTAATTGAAACTATGACTGCCCTGGATGAAGCAGAAATTGCTGTGAGAGCTGCAAAGGAGAATACCTCTTGCACTGTAATTTGCACTATGACTTTCGATAAAATGGCAAATGGCGAATTTCGGACAATGATGGGAGTTTCGCCTGCAGAAATGGTGGAAACGCTAAAAAACGCGGGAGTTGATATATTAGGAGCAAATTGCAGTAATGGAATTGAAGGGATGATAAGTATTACAGAAGAAATTAGAAATGTAGATAAAGATATTCCTGTTTTGATACATGCTAATGCAGGTTTACCAATTCTTCAGGGCACTTGTACTGTTTTTCCGGAAACTCCGGAAATAATGGCAAATCATGCAAAGAAACTTGCAGCGGCAGGCGCTAATATTATTGGTGGTTGTTGTGGCACAACTCCTGATCATATTCATAAATTAGTAGAAGTATTGAAATAAAAAAAGTACTTAAAAAGTTTTACAATTACCTGCAATGGTCTCTTTAAAAACATAACCCCCTTCATAGTATTCTGAAGGGGATTATAAATGTTATTAAAAAAAATGACTTTAGATTTTTAGTTATTACAGGTATTATCTTTTCCGTCTTCTGTCGTTTTCACGGGAACTACTTCTGCGATTTTGTCTGTCATCATTTCTATCGTTCGATCGCCACGGTTTTTCTGCTACCGCAGTGCTATTTTCTCGTCTTGCTTGTGAATATCTGCGTTCGCTTCCTGAGTTTTCGCGAGGTCGGTATTCTGATTTACGTGAAGGCTCTACAGCTTTACTTCCTTTAGCTTCGGATACATTTAAATCAGGTTCTGAGGCAAATGCACCTATTACTTTATCAACTTGATCGGTAAATACATCGAAAAAAGTAAACTTATTTGTTACTTCTATGGCTCCAATACTGATTGATTTGTCATTTGTAACTTCGTTGATAATTCCCAGAAAACGTTTGGGATTCATTCCATCTCTATCACCTACGTTCATTTTCAGCCGAACACGTTTGCCCGATTTTGCACCGCGATCATTACGTTCACCTCGATCTCCGCGTTCACCATGTTCGTTACGTTCTCCGCGTTCTTTTCTATCGCTTTTCTCGTGATAATTCAAGTCTTCCGAATCTTTGTAATACTCAAGAAAACGATTAAACTCAAGTGAAACAAAACGTTTCAAAACCTCATCTTTAGGCAGATACTCGAGTTGTTTCATTATCTGACTCATATATGGTGCTATCTGTTCCTCGTTCACTTCCACTTTTTCCATACGGTCTATCATGTGAAAAAGTTGTTTTTTGCAAACTTCAAGTCCGTTCGGAATTTGTTGTTGTTCGAAATTCTTTCTCAACATTCGTTCAAGATCTTTAATCTTGAATTTTTCTTTTGAATGAATAATGGAAACCGAAACACCTTTTTTGTTTACCCTGCCCGTACGACCACTGCGGTGAGTGTAAACTTCTGAATCATCGGGAAGATTGTAATTGATTACGTGCGTCAGGTCATTTACATCAAGTCCCCGGGCAGCCACATCGGTTGCAACCAGCAACTGAATATTACGAATGCGGAATTTCTGCATCACTGTATCGCGTTGCGCTTGCGAAAGGTCGCCGTGCAAAGCATCAGCACTATAACCATCGTGCATTAAATGATCGGCCACTTCTTTTGTTTCCTGGCGGGTACGGCAAAATACAATTCCATAAATATCAGGATTCAAATCTACAATGCGTTTCAACACCAAATAACGTTGTTTAGCCTGTGCAACATAGTAAATATGCTCAACATTTTCAGCTCCAGAGTTACGTACTCCAACAGTAATCTCTTCATAATCTTTCATATACCGGCGAGCAATTGCAGCAATCTCTTTTGGCATTGTTGCCGAAAAAAGCATGGTACGTCGAGTTTCGGGAGTTTTCTCAAGAATTGTTTCAATATCTTCCTTGAAACCCATATTCAGCATCTCGTCAGCTTCGTCAAGTACTAAATAATCAACAGCATTTAGATTGATTTTTCCTCGTTCGAGTAAGTCTATCAATCGTCCGGGAGTTGCAACAATTATTTGTGGTGCAATGTCGAGTTGTTTTAACTGTTTGCGAATATCCTCGCCACCATACACAGGCACAACTTTAAGATTGTGCATATACTTCGAATAATTTACCAAATCATTCGAAATTTGAATACAAAGCTCACGTGTAGGCGCTAGTACAAGCGCTTGAGTCTGTCGGCGAGAAGCATCAATCAAGTTTAACACAGGCAGTCCGAAGGCTGCTGTTTTTCCTGTTCCTGTTTGTGCAAGAGCCACAAGATCAGCGCCTTGCTCAAGCATAAAAGGAATGGTTCTTTCCTGTACGGCAGTAGGCTGCACGTAACCAAGTTCTTCGATGGCCGATAAAATATCGTCCTTCAAATTAAGTTCTTTGAATGTCATTTTGTTTTTGTTAGTACACGTTTTGAGTAGTCTTCCGGCGATATTTTTCATTCGTTTGTTCAACGTGTACCCTCAGATTAGCAGACTGCCATAACTAAAGCAGTGAAATTCGGATATTTACCCGTAACGCGCAGTTGTTTTTAAATCGGGTGCAAAGGTACGAAAAAATTATGAATTATTTTACATATATTACAGCTTTTCATGAGAAATAATCAATGAATAATTTCTTTCAAAAAAAAACAATCACTAAAAATTAAATTTGACTTATCTTTCTTATCGACAATGTAATCCGTTTTACTTGTATTCACGAAAATTTTCATTAATTTTGCAAACATTTACGCACAAAAACATTCAATTGAATATCAAACTATTATAAAAAACATACAGAATGAAACAGATGACAAAAAGTCCGTTACAAATTGCTCGTGCTGCTTATCAGCCTAAGTTACCTGCATCTCTTAAAGGAAATGTATCGCTCAACGAAGGTGCGGCAACTGAATCGGTTGCTGACCAGACTGATATTAAAGCTCTATTTCCAAACACCTATGGAATGCCTTTGATTACATTTGAATCAGGCGTACAAAAATCATATCCTGCTGTTGGTGTTGGCGTTATTCTTTCAGGCGGACAAGCTCCAGGAGGGCACAATGTTATTGCCGGTATTTTTGATGGATTAAAAACTTTAAACCCTGAAAATAAATTATATGGTTTTTTAGGTGGACCAAGTGGTTTGGTCGATCATAAATACATTGAGCTAACTAAAGAAATTGTTGATGAATATCGAAATACAGGTGGCTTCGATATTATTGGTTCAGGTCGCACAAAACTCGAAGAAATTGAACAATACGAAAAAGGCGCTAAAATTTGTAAAGAACTTGGCATTAACGCAATTGTTATTATTGGTGGTGATGACTCAAACACAAATGCTTGTGTATTAGCAGAATATTACAAACAAAACAATACCGGAATTCAGGTTATCGGATGTCCGAAAACAATTGATGGCGACCTTAAAAACGAAATGATTGAAACTTCTTTCGGTTTCGATACAGCATGTAAGGTTTATTCTGAATTAATCGGGAATATACAACGCGATGCCAATTCGGCAAAAAAATATTGGCACTTTATCCGTTTAATGGGTCGTTCAGCATCACACATCACATTGGAATGTGCTTTACTCAGCCAACCAAATATTTGTATTATTTCCGAGGAGGTTGAAGATAAAAACATGACTCTTAACGATGTAGTGGAAGAAATTGTAAAAGTAATTGTTCACAGAGCTGAACATGGATTAAATTTTGGAACAATTTTAATTCCCGAAGGTCTTATTGAGTTTATTCCTGCAATGAAAAATCTTATTTCAGAACTAAACGATCTTCTCGCTCACAATGATGATTTCAATGCGCTGGAAACCGATGATGAAAAACGTCAATACGTAAAAGGTTTGCTATCGCCTGAAAGTAGCCAGGTTTACCGCGATCTCCCAAAAGGAATTGCCCGCCAACTCACTCTCGACCGCGATCCACATGGCAATGTACAGGTTTCACTTATCGAAACAGAAAAATTGTTGATTGAAATGGTAGCAAAACGATTGGCATTTTTAAAGGCTAACGGAGCATACAAAGGTAAATTTTCTTCAATCAGTCACTTCTTTGGATATGAAGGTCGATGTGCAATCCCATCAAATTTCGATGCCGATTATACTTATTCACTTGGCTACACTGCTTCTGTATTAATTTCAGAAGGAAAAACCGGATACATGTCTTCAGTTCGCAACCTTACTGCGCCGGCTAACGAATGGATAGCTGGTGGTGTGCCAATTACAATGATGATGAATATGGAACGTCGTCACGGAAAAATGAAACCGGTAATTCAAAAAGCATTAGTAAAACTCGATGGAGCACCTTTCCGTTATCTTGAAGCAAACAGAACTTCATGGGCGGACGAAAAACAAAGTTACGTTTACCCCGGCCCAATTCAATACTTTGGACCTTCCGAAGTATGCGACCAGCCTACTAAAACATTAAAATTAGAAAAAGGATTATAATTATTTTATCTAAAAAAAGGATTCTGAAAATGAATCCTTTTTTGTTTTATCAAATTTCATATTTGCAAAGTGAATATTTCATATCTTTGTATTTCTAAAAATATGAAAAGCAAAATAATACAATGAGAAAACTGATACTTTGTGCGATTATATTCATATTGTTTCTTCCGTTAAATGCTCAGGAAAAGGGCAAAATACGCCTTGGTGCAGACATAGGGCTTGGATTAACTTCAAATGGAGGAGGTTTCAATGGAGGCATCGATTTAAAATATAACATTATAAACAACTTAAATGCAGGAGTAAAATTCAATTTAGCAACGCTTGTGAAAGATTACTCACAAAATTACTCAACAACCGGCGTTGTTTCAAATCTATTGATTATAAGCGATTACTATTTCTACAATGGTTCGGGAAGTTTTGCACCATTTATTGGCGGTGGCTTTGGATTATTCAGAAACCAAAACATATATGTTGATGAAAATGCAAACAATAACATTATATGGAAAGATATACCAGTTACGCAATCTTATGGTGGAGTAATCAGGACAGGCTTCGAATTCGGGA
Organism: uncultured Paludibacter sp.; assembly: GCA_964405245.1. Lineage (GTDB taxonomy): Bacteria > Bacteroidota > Bacteroidia > Bacteroidales > Paludibacteraceae > Paludibacter. The sequence goes on along the minus strand of CAYONE010000072.1, from coordinate 1,825 downwards.
AAATTCGTTTAAGTGCCGAATATTATATCGTACCTTCATCAACTTTATATGACATATACCTGAACTCCACAGGACAAAATTCAAAAAATAATTTTATAAATCTTTCCGTTGGACTTTATATCGGAGGAGGAAAATGGGGAAAAACAAACAATTAATACTAATTATAATAAACCAACTAACAAAACTCTAAATGAAAATTAATCTTTTAGTCATTTTTCTTCTGATATTTTTTCAAAGTTTAAGTGCTCAAAAACAAAACACGATTCGAGGTGGAGGTAATTTTGATGTTTCTATACCATCTGGAGGAATCGGATTTGGCGCAAATTTCGATATCAGATACAATATTCTTGATAATTTCAATGCGGGAATCAAAATTGGCAGTATGTACAGTTCCAGAAATTTCAAAGCAGACAAAGACGAACTAACCGGAAGGATTACTGTATCATTATTAAACTCATACCTTATTCACTCCGATTATTATTTCAATAATGGCAGCAGTATTTTTTCTCCATTTATTGGCACCGGTTTTGGTGTTTATCAAATTTCAAATATAAAACTGGAAATAAATGATAAACCAGACTATTCAAATTTTCTGAATTTCTCGAAAGACCTGAAACCCGGAGCATTAATTCGTGGAGGTATTGAAATAGGTTGGTTCAGAATTGGCGCTGAATATAATTTCATACCTCGCTCCGATTTATATGACATTACAAACAAGCCTGTATCAACTACATCAAACAGCTATTTTGCTATCACAGCCGGATTCTATTTTAGCAATGCTCGTTGGGGAAAAGTAATTTTATGAAATTAATTTTAATGTTTGTGTATGATAATAATTCTTTCACCTGCAAAAATTCAAAACTTTGATAAACAAAGTATTAGAGAAGAATATACACTCCCTGTTTTTATGAAAGAGGCTGAACTAATTGTCGGTTTAATCCGTAAACTTAAACCTGCCGAACTAAGTAAATTACTGTCCATAAACGCCAGTCTTGCCCAACTCAACTTCGATCGTTACTTTAACTGGCACTTACCTTTTACGCCCGAAAATGCAAAACAGGCAGCGCTGGTTTTCGATGGTGAAGCCTTTCGCGGACTCAATGCAAAAGAATTTACTGCTGCTGATTTCGATTATGCACAAAACCATCTTCGAATTATGTCTGGTCTATATGGCGTTTTACGTCCCCTTGACCTTATTCAACCTTACCGCATAGAAGTAAGTTCAAAACTGCAAAATCCTATGGGAAACGATTTGTATGCGTTTTGGAAAGATAAAGTTACAAGATCAATTATTAAAGATTTTAAAAAATCGGGTAATCCTGAAATTATTCTGAATCTTGCGTCTGCCGAATATTTCAAAACACTAGAACTTAAAAACAAAAATATAAAAGTAATTGATGTAGAGTTTTACGAATTCAAAAACGATGAATACCGCCAGGTAGTAATTTACACTAAAAAAGCGCGAGGCATGATGGCTCGTTATGTTATCTGCAATAGAATTGAATTGGAAGAAGAATTAAAAGGATTTGCTACAGAAGGTTACTGGTACAATCCGCAAATGTCAACAGAAAATAAATTGGTATTTGTACGATAAATAATTTTTTTCGGGACGATAGAATTCCAATTTTGTCCAAAAAGGAGAATATGAAAAGGAAAACGACAGAGTCGAAGCTCTGTAATCTAGGACAGAATCGAATTCTGCCATTCCGGACAGAGATGGAAATCACAAATCAAAAAAATCCCCGACTACATTTCTGTAATCAGGGATTTTAAAAAACGGCAGCTATCTACTCTCCCACAACACGCAGTACCATCGACGTTACCG
>CAYONE010000071.1:0-23774 GCA_964405245.1 uncultured Paludibacter sp. | reverse complement strand
GGAATACGCCGGGGGTTCGCGTGTTTTATAAATTAAAAAATTTCTATATAAATCTAATTTTAATTGTCCTGCTCTCTTATTCCCCCTTTAGGGGGTTAGGGGGCAGTTTTAAATTATCGCCAAAATATCCGACTGACGCATGATAAGCAATTTTTCGCCTTCCCACTCCAATTCTGTACCTGCATATTTACCGTAAAGTACAGTATTTCCAACAGCTACAACCATTTCTTCGTCTTTTGTTCCGTTACCAACTGCTAAAACTTCACCTTTAAGGGGTTTTTCTTTTGCTGAATCAGGAATAATGATTCCGCCTACTGTTTTTTGTTCAACTTGCGCCGGTTTTACAAGCACGCGATCGCCTAATGGTTTAATGTTCATAACTTATCTCCTTTTTTTAATATTATGTTGTTGTATAATTTAGTTTGAATACGGTGCGGGTAATATCAGATTTTGTGCCAAAGAAAAAATTTCGTTTTTTTTGACAGAAAAGTAAAATTTCAAATACGAAAAAAAGTATTTGCTGACAACTTGTCATTTTAAAGTTGACAGTTTACACATATAAAGCAGTTTGTATATGTCGAACAGTAGGAGTGATGGATTTTTACCGTACAAATTCTTTTTAAGAATATCTTTTACAAGATGGAATTTTATGGCTGCAAGATGAACCATATGCAATTTTTTCAATGTCAGAAAATGCGAAAGTAGTTTCGATTCCTCTGACAAAAAAGGGTATTTACCTGAAGTATGTAATTTTAAGAGATTTGCTGTTGCAATTTCTGTTTTTTTTAAAAATATTTCATTGTTATCCAATCCTTTATGAATGAGTGGATTTTCAATCTGAATAAATTCGTAGTTCAGTCTTTTCAGTTCGTGTCCGAACAGCATATCTTCGTGTCCGTAATCTTTTAAAGTTTCGTCGAAACGCACTTTGTTAAAAATACTTTTCGAAATAAGAAAATTAAAGGTTGCAAAATTATTCTTGTCGCGTTCGTTGGCGTGTCTGGCTTCTCTAGTTCGTCCGTATTTAAGCCGTAAACTGAATTCGGGATTCGATTCTTCAGCATCGTAAGCAGTGCCGCCAATAACCACACACTCTTCGCGGCAGAATGCTTCGTATTTTTCGATAAAATACTGTGAGCAGACATCCGCATCGCAATCCATAAACAGTAAATGCTCATATTTTGCCTTATCTGCCAAACGGTTTCTGATTGCCGAACGCCCAATATTCTTATTGCAAACTTCGTAAAAACAATTTTCTAATTTCTCAATTTCCTTATTTTCTTTCAAATATTCATTCGAACCATCTTCCATAACTATAATTTCGAAATCGGCAAAAGTTTCATTCGCCTGTTTCTGAAGTTCAGACACAAGCGAAGTGATATTATAATTGTAAACCGGAATAAGTATTGAAAGCATTGGTTGAGTGTTTTTTTACAAAATTACAAAATAAATTGGCTGCAAAAAAACTTGTACTAATTTGAAATTTGAAGATTTGTCCAGACACTTCGGGATTGAAGATTCTTTTCAGCCAAGAATTATCTTTTAAAACGAAACATCAAATTATCATTAACCTAAAACTATTTTACAATCAAAGTAGAATTACTTGCTTTCCACATACTTCTTGAAATTTTCCAGAATCATCTGCCAGCCTGTTTGTTGTAGTTCTGGTGAGTTTTCGGTTTCAGCTTCAAATTTTTGAATTATGGTTGTTTGCTGATTATTTTCTGAAAATTCAATCCAGACTTTTCTTTCATCACCAAGTGTAATTTCTAAGGTTGTGTTTTCAATCACTAAATTGTAAGTTCCGCAAAAATCGAAAGTAAAACTGCCATCTTTTGCTGCCATAATGTATGAAAATGTTCCCCCCTGGCGTACTTCATTTTTGGCTTCAGGGCAATGCCAGTCTTCCGATGCAACGTTCCAGTTGACCACATGCTCCGGTTTTGTAAAATTTTCCCAGACAACTTCTACCGGACGAAGTATGGTAATTTGAGTAGTAATGATTGTTTTTTCCATATTTTTTGAATATTATGTTAGATAACAAGAATTAATAGTCAGGATTCAGGACAAAGACTTATAATTAATCGTTTTATAAAGCGTTTTTAAATCATATTATCTAACATAATTTCCACTGATTTGTTTACACAAAAAATCCCGAAATTCAGTTCAATGAATTTCGGAATATTCTCCCTCTCCTTAAGGAGAGGGCTGGGGTGAGGTTACTTTCCCCACAATTTCGTCATATCCTCCAATGTTTTACCTTTGGTTTCGGGAACCATTTTCCAAACAAAAATAGCAGATAAAACCGACATAACACCGTAAAGAATGTATGTGAATGTAATACTGAATGCTTCGAGCGAGGGGAATGTAGAAGAAACCACAAAGTTGGCAATCCACTGTGCAGCTACAGCAATAGCCACGGCTTTTCCGCGTATTGTATTCGGAAAAATTTCGGAAATCAATACCCAGCAAATCGGACCCCAGGACATCATAAAGGCAGCAGTATAAATCACAATAAAAATCAGTGTGCTTATGCCAATTATTTCCAAATATGCAAGTGTGCCAATTGCAAACATACCAATCGCCATTCCGATAGAACCGATAATCAATAATGGTTTACGACCGAATTTATCTACAGTAAATATGGCAACTAAAGTGAAAATGATATTTACGATACCCATAATTACAGTTTGCCACATGGCTGCATCGTTACCAAAACCAAGTCCTTTGAAAATGGTTGGCGCATAATAAAGTACTACATTTATACCAACTGCCTGTTGGAAAACTGAAAGTAAAATGCCGATAATAAGCACTTTCCAGCCATAAGTCAACACATTCTCTACTTTTTCGTGCACGGTTTCCTTTATTTCTGCCAGAATTGCTTTCGCTTTTTCTAATCCGTTAATTTTACTCAAAATACCCAGTGCTTTATCATCTTTGTGATTCAATGCCAAATAACGTGGAGTTTCGGGAACAAAGAAAAGTAGAATCCCAAAAGTTGCTGCTACAAATGATTCTGATAGGAACATCAATCGCCAGCCCGTTTCGTTAATCCAAACCGGATCTTTTCCGAAAACAATGTAGTAGTTTACAAAATAAACTACCAGCATACCGAAGATAATTGCAAATTGATTCCACGAAACGAGTTTACCCCTAATTTCTGCAGGAGCCATTTCTGCAATGTACATGGGGCAAATTGCCGATGCAAGTCCCACGCCGATACCTCCAATAACTCTGAAGATATTAAAAGATACCAACACGTTTGAAATATCAGTTTTAGCATTCAGGAAAAGTAATTCTGGATAAGCAGAGCCAACTGCTGAAATAAAGAAAAGTAATGATGCAATAATCAGCGATTTTCTGCGTCCGAATCGGGTAGCAAAAATACCTGAAATTATACCGCCAATAATACAGCCAATAAGTGCACTTGAAACAGTAGCACCATGATAAAATGTAGCGGCATCGCCGTACTTGTCAGCATTGAGCTGGAAAAATACCTTTATCGGATCTACAGCGCCCGAAATTACAGCCGTGTCGTAACCAAAAAGAAGTCCACCCAATGTTGCCACCAGTGTAACTCCTACAATAAATAAATTATTAGGTTTTTGTGAGTTCATTTTTTAGAAGTAAGGAGTTAGAGGTAAGGAGTGAGAATTGGCATTTACTTGCCTCTTACTGCTTACCTCTGATCTCTGATTATTAAATATACATATTTACTATCGCTTCGTAAAGCTCCTGTTTGCCGCTGATTTGTTTTGGCTCGCCATTGGCTTTCGCATAGGCATACACATCTTCAAAAGTGAGTTTGCCTTCTTCAAATTGTTTACCCATGCCAGTGTCATAAGAAGCATAACGTTCTTTTATCATTGCAGGAATCGGAGATTCTTCCAAAATAGCTGCCGCAGCTTCCAGGGCACGTGCCATAACATCCATTGCACCAATGTGAGCAATAAACAAATCTTCGTTGTCGGTTGAATTTCTGCGGATTTTAGCATCGAAGTTAGTTCCACATCCTTGCATTCCACCACCTTTCAATACTACCATCATGGCTTGTGTCAATTCAAAAATATCCACAGGGAACTGGTCAGTATCCCATCCGTTCTGAACGTCACCACGATTTGCATCGATAGCACCCAACATACCTGCATCTACTGCACATTGCAGTTCGTGTTCGAACGTATGACCCGCCAAAGTAGCGTGATTCACTTCAATGTTCAGTTTGAAATCGTTTTCCAGGCCAAATTCTTTCAGGAAGCCAATCACTGTTTCAGCATCCACATCGTATTGATGTTTCATAGGTTCCATAGGTTTTGGTTCAATCAGAAATACACCCTTGAAACCTTGCGCACGACCATAATCGCGAGCCATTTGTAACATGCGTCCCATGTGTTGTTTTTCGCGTTTCATGTCGGTGTTTAACAGGCTCATATAACCTTCTCGACCACCCCAGAATACATACCCGCGTCCACCTAAAGCAATGGTAGCATCAATTGAGTTTTTAATTTGTAACATGGCACGGGCAGCAGCATCGAAATCAGGATTAGTGCTTGCACCGTTCATGTAACGTGCCGGTGAAAATACGTTGGCAGTTCCCCACATCAATTTGATACCAGTTTCAGCCTGTTTTTGTTTGGCATAGTCAACAATAGCTTTCAGGTTAGCTTCGTATTCTTCAATGCTTGAACCTTCGTCCACTAAATCGATATCGTGGAAACAATAATATCCAATACCAATTTTCTGCATGAATTCAAAGCCTGCATCCATTTTATCTTTTGCAGCCTGAACAGCATCAGTTGCGCCTACCCATGGGTGTTTTTGTGTTCCCGGACCAAATGGATCGCCACCTTCGGCACACAAAGTATGCCACCATGCCATTGAGAATTTAAACCACTCGGCCATTGTTTTGCCATACACTACTTTGTTAGCGTTGTAATAACGAAATGCTAACGGATTTTTACTTTCTTTTCCTTCGAATTTAATGCTTTCGATTGATGGGAAATACACTTTTGACATAAGAATTTAATTTGTCTCCTGACCCTGCCCCTAACCCCCTAAAGGGGGAATAAAACAGAGAAATGAGAAGTTTATATTAATTGTTAGTTTTATATTTTCGAATACCTAGTCTTTAAGCCCCTTTAGGGGTTTGGGGTCTTCTTAAAGTCCCCCTTTAGGGGGATTTAGGGGGCCGACCCACTTTTCATACGCCTCCTTCGTTGCTTCTGTTTCTTCCGGATTTGGCGTAATTACCATTATTTTTTTCAGCGTTGCAAATGCTTCTTCGGCATTTTTATAGATTCCTGCACCGATTCCTGCGCCACGTGCTGCACCAACCGAACCATCGGTATTATACAGTTCGATAGTTGCTCCGGTGATATTTGCCAAAGTCTGACGGAAAATTGGACTCAGAAATAAATTTGCATGTCCTGCACGTATGGTTTTGGTTTCGATTCCCATATCGTTCATAATATCCATACCGTATTTGAATGAGAATGCAATTCCCTCATGCGCCGCACGGATGATATGTGCTTTGCTGATGCGATTGAAGTTTACTCCATGAATAGAACAATTTGGTTCCTGATTTCCAAGCACGCGTTCAGCACCATTTCCGAAAGGAATAATGCTTACACCTTCGCTTCCAACGGGAATTCCGGCAGCCAACTCATTCATTTCGGCATAGCTGATACCTTCAGGAGCTATATTGTTTTTTATCCATGTATTCAGGATGGCTGTACCGTTGATACAAAGTAACACACCCACGCGGGTAGCTTCTGTTGTATGATTTACGTGTGCAAACGAGTTTACACGGCTTTGCGGGTCGTATTTCGAGTCGCTGTTTACGCCATATACCACGCCCGAAGTTCCAGCAGTGGCAGCAATCTCGCCCGGATTCAATACGTTTAATGACAATGCGTTGTTAGGCTGGTCACCGGCACGGTAAGTTACGGGAGTGCCTTCTGCCAATCCAAGTTCAGCAGCAATATCAGCTTTCAGATTACCTTGTTGTCCGAAAGTTGGAACAATTTCGGGAATCAAGGCTGTTTCGAACCCAAAATAATCGAAAAGGAATTTAGCGGGTGCTTCGGCTTTGAAATCCCAGGCAATTCCTTCGGATAATCCCGAAGCTGTTGTACAGGCTTTTCCTGTCATACGCATGGCAATATAATCGCCCGGAAGCATGTAGTATTTTGCTTTAGCATAATTCTCAGGTTCGTTTTCCTTTACCCAGGCTAATTTTGCCAGCGTAAAGTTACCCGGAGAATTCAATAAATTGGTCAGGCAATGTTCACTTCCGATTTCTTCCATCGCTTTTTGTCCGTAAGGCACAGCGCGACTATCGCACCAGATGATGGCATCACGGATAGCTTTTTGAGCTTCATCAACCAAAACCAATCCGTGCATCTGATACGAAATACCAATGGCTTTAATATCCGAAGCACTAACTCCTGATTCTTCCAATACAACCTGTGTTGCTAATTTCAGATTTTCCCACCATGTTTCGGTATCCTGTTCAGCCCAACCGGCTTTCACCGATTTTATTTCCATTTCCTTTTTTGGAAAAAATGCAGTTGACACACATTCGCCCGTAGTGGCATTTACCAAACTCGCCTTAACCGACGAACTGCCTAAGTCATAACCTAATAGATACATATTTCTAAAATGTAAAATTTAAAATGTAAAATTTAAAATGTAAAATGGTATAATTGTAGCTAAGGAAATATTTTTCATTCCTGCATTCTACATTTTTCATTTCAATTATTTCTTAAACCTATATAGCCTTGCAGCTCTGTGCGATACTCCTTCTTCATGTTCATCTAATGGAATGATGTACGGCCATTGCGCTGCTTTTTTTCTGAAATTCCTTACATCCGATTTTATTTGATGTATGGTGTCATAGAGTTTCTGAAGTTGTGTTAGTGTGAATTTGCGGGGCAATAATTCGAATAATAAATGAGGCTCAATTTCTGAGTTGTGGCGGATATGCTCAATACCATTATTGATAATTTCGGCATGGTCGAAAGCAAGATTCATTTTCTGTACTTCACTCAAATCGTACCAGTTTGCTTTGGTATCATCGTTGCGGAACTGAATTTTTCGGTCGATTTTTACTGTAGCTACATAAGCTACGGTTACAATTCGTCCGATTTTCATTTGCATAGTTTTTTCGAGCCACAAAATATCGCGCGGGTTTTCTGTCCGTCGCGGATTGCCGAAACTGTGAAACTGACTGAGATAAATATTTTTTAGCCCGGTAAGTTCTGTTAGGATTCGATTGGCTGCATCGTCCAAATCTTCATCAGCAAGAATGATACTACCCGGAAGTTTTTTGTCGTTGTATAGTGCGTTATTTTCCGCAATACTTCTTTCGATGAGCAGAACTTTCAGCTTTTCTCCATCAAAGCCAAAAATCACACAATCGACCGATACATGAGGATTGTAAATTGCTTCGTTATTCATTTGCAAAAATGTTTAATTCCGGTACAAAAGTATAATTAATTATTGAATATTATTCTGAAAATATTATGTTATAAAACACATTATCAGAATGTTGAATAGTGTAAAATGTACAAAAAGATATGATATTAAATTGTTTGCAATACAATATGTATTTTTTGTATATTTTATTTAAAAGGCTGATTTAAAATAATAGTTTCAGATGTCCCGTAAAATTTCTCTATATAAGATTTACAATAAGTATTTTGTGGTTCTTAACGAAGTTTTTTGAAAAGTTAAGCTACAGTAAATTAACAACGATATGTTTCGATGCATCCAATAATAATAAAAATAGTGGGGGACAAGCGACTTCCCAGTCGCTTGATGATTACTCGAGCAACAGGGAAGTCGCTAAAATATATTCAAGCGACATAGAAATCTTTTATAAATATTCAAGCGACTGGGAAGTCGCTTATCCCTACATTACAAATGAATATAAAAGCACATCATTAAATATTAAGTAAGTGTTCATATATTTTTATTAATGAATCTATTATCATATAAACTTTACTCAAATCTATAGTTAGTGAAATATTATTACAAGTTTTTAAACACATTTTGTTACTTTTGAAATCTCAATTACCTTTTAAAATAAATCATTCAAATATATGACTATCAACGATTTTGAAAATATTTTCTTTATTGGTGTTGCCGGAACGGGCATGAGCGCTATTGCACAATACCTGTGTGGTATCGGTAAAAACGTTAGTGGCAGCGACCGTTATTTTTTGCCTGACACACCCAACGAAACTAAAACCAAGCTCGAAGCGGAAGGAATTCAATGTTTTTTGCAGGACGGAACCGGCATTACTCCTGAAACTGATTTAGTGGTGGTTTCTGCGGCTATTGAAGATACGGTTTACGAAGTTCAGAAAGCAAAGGAGCTGAATATTACCATACTGAAGCGCTCGCAGGTGTTGGCGCTTATTTCCGAAAGTAAAAACACAATAGCCGTAGGCGGAACTTCGGGTAAAAGCACAACTTCGGCCATGATTTTCGATATTTTACAGTATGCCGGACTTGCTCCAAGCATTATCAGTGGCGCCGGATTGACAAGCATTATCCGCGAGGGTAAAATTGGAAATGCAAAAGTTGGGGCAGGAGAGTGGTTAGTAATTGAAGCCGATGAGAGCGATGGTTCCATCGTTCAATATCACCCTGAAATTGGTTTACTACTGAATATCGATAAAGACCATCAGGAAATTGACGAGCTGATGCAGATTTTCGGTACATTCAGGGATAACACCAAAGATGTTTTTATTACCAATCGTTCCAACAAACTTGCTGCCCTGATTTCGGTTAATTTATCCAACGATTTTTCTTCCTCAACTGAAATAAACGCGGGTTTTCAGGCTTCAGATTTTATGCAGCAGGGTTTTGAAATTTCTTTCGTTGTGAACGGTGCGACCGTAAAAATGCATACTGTTGGTAAACACAACATGGAAAACGCATTGGCTGCCATTGCTGTGGTGAATCATTTGGGCGTATCGGTTGAAGTTGCTGCACAAGCACTGCTGAAGTACGAAGGAATTTACCGCCGTCATCAGATAATCGGGGAGAAAAACGGCATAATTCTGATTGATGATTATGCCCACAATCCTGCCAAATGCGCTGCTTCCATTGCTGCCTGTCAGCCTGTAGCGCCTAAAGTGATTGCATGGTTTCAACCCCATGGATATAAACCCACACGTTTTTTGCGCGATGATTTTGTGCAGGAAATTGCTGCTGTTTTACGTCCGCAGGATGAAATATGGATGAGTGAGATATTTTATGCAGGAGGTTCGGCAGTTAAGGATATTTCGGCAAACGATTTGATTGAAGATTTACGCGCATTGGGTAAAAGCGCATTTTTTGTGGAAGACAGAAACAATCTTGTGGAAGCGCTGAAACCACATTTTACAGGAAATGATGTGCTGCTTTTGATGGGCGCCCGCGATCCGGGACTCGAGAAGTTTGCAGGGGAAGTGTGGGGGAGGATTGGTTGATTGGTTGATTGGTTGATTGGTTGATTGGTGAATTGGTGAATTAGTGATTGGTTGATTGGTTGATTGGTGAATTGGTTGATTGGTTGATTGGTGAATTAGTGATTGGTTGATTGGTGAATTGGTGAATTAGTGATTGGTTGATTGGTGAATTTGAAATTTGGTAGAGACAAGGTATGCCTTGTCTTTATTTATTTAAATTTTCCATTATGCATCTTTTGATTAGATTAACATATTATAGTAAAACATTTTAGCATGCTAAAAGCGTTTAGGGTTTTATCAATAATATAAATTTTATAAACAAAAGAAGCAATGAAAGCAATTCAATTATCAGCAATATTCCTATTCGTTATTGCATTTACATTATCAGCACAAAAAAGTGAAATCAACCTGACAAAATCAACTGTAAACTGGACAGGTAATAAAATCGGCGGGTCGCATAATGGCGGTATCAGTATCAAAGAGGGTTTTCTCGAAATTAAAAAAGGAGTGATTGTGAGTGGCAAAGTAGTGATTGACATGAACACCATTACAAACGATGACATAAAAAATGAAGGCGCCAAACAAAAACTTATCGGTCATTTAAAATCGGATGATTTTTTTGGAGTTGAGAAGTTTCCAACATCAAGCTTTACCATTAGCAAACCAGGTAAATTACAAAAAGGGAAAGCTACATTAACAGGAGTTCTAACTATTAAAGGAAAATCAGAAACCATTACGTTTGATGTTGTGAAAACCGGTAACGTTTATGCCACGCAGTTGAAAGTAGATCGTTCAAAATTTGATGTGCGATATGGTTCAAATTCCTTTTTCGACAATCTGGGCGATAAAGCCATCAGTGATATTTTTATACTTGATATAAAAATTGTGGTTTAAGTGTAAACCCCCAGCCCATTAACCCCAGCCCCCAACCCCCTAAAGGGGGCTATTACCCCATCTCATGATTGAGCATCTTCGCGCATTGCTCTGTCTTAAAGCCCCTTTAGGGGTTTGGGGCAGTATTTGTACTTCTCGCATCGCTCTGTCTTAAGCCCCTTCAGGGGTTTGGGCGGGAGATTTTTTTTGGCAGGTATTTAATGATTACTTACAATTTGCAGGTTTAATGGTAATGAATATTCCTGTCGGATGTTACACCATTAAAAAAGCCGGCTGAATTCACTTCAACCGGCTTTCATCTGTCGTAATAATCTGTTTATTCCGAAACCTTCACAGCTTTCGGGTCGCTTTGCCACAAGCCATGTTTTGTGCAGTACGACATTGCCACAAGATTCAAATCTTTCGATGGTACAATATGGAAATCCACTTCGGCATGACCCGGTTTGTTGCCCAGTGTTCCCGGAGGGAAATTTGTTTCGGCAAGTAAAACTTCACCGTTCCATAACTGGATATATTTAATATAATGATCAAAATCGTCGGGGTGAACATACTCGTTACCCATTACTACTTTTACGGTAAGTTTTTCGCCTGCTTTCGCACTGTCGGCTACATGAATAAATGGTGAATGACGGTCGATAAAATCTTTTTTAGCTTCTCTGTCAATCTGGCTAATGTCCTGATAAGTATTAACTTTTGGCATAATTTATAAAATTTAGATTATTAATAAGTTCTGATAATTTCTGTTTTATAACAATAAATATAAGATTTTGTTTACTAAAATACCAATTTTTTCAATAAAAATTTTGTTCGCAAAAAGCCCTCGTTCCCGCGCTATTATATCGCTTGGGAAGTAGGATAAGGAAAAAGATTCCTGATTGAATAAACTGGTTTACCACAAGGTAAAATCGCGCAGCAGCGGAGTAATAAGGTTTCTTTTTCTCATGATACATCTCTGCTAAGGTTGAAGATAACGAATAAGGTTATTTGCAAATTTTAAAAACCTTATTATCAAATTATTAACCTTAGTAGTACGATTGTGGATATGAATTTTACTTATTTGTCTAATTTTTTATCAGAAAAAATATTCTCAAAACACTTGTCAAAAAAAATATTGAACCTAAATTGAAAAACGCAAATGTTAAAAGTATTAATAAATGCTATAAAATAAGCCGGATTTTCGAGGGATGTTTTATATTTGCCAAAAATCATAAAAATCCGGGGAAAAAAATAAAAAGACCCCGTAAACAGGAGAGATACGGAGTCTTTTCGAATAGAACGGAATGATTCTGATTAACTGGCAGTCGCTGTAGATGTAGGAGTCGAGGCGACTGTCGCGTTATTTAAAGCATTTACTTTTCTGGTTTCCCTGGCTTTTGCAGCTATGCTGTAGTTCGACAGATAGTTGTTAATCTCCTGAATCAATTCCGTATAATCCTTATCCGGATGATCAATCGCTGCTAACTCTATCGCCTTAAACATATTCCGGATTGCTCCCGTAACCGCTTTTTTTACACTGTGTGTTTGCGATTTCCGGAACGAGATAACCGCGCTTTTGCTGCCCGCAGCATGTTCGGTTAATTCCGTCTGTAAAAGCCTCAGTTCATCAAAATAAACCTTTAACCCTAAAGCTTCGAGGGCAACATTACGTTCGGTAGTGTCAATTTCTTTCAGAAGCACTGCACTTTTTTCCAATCTCTCGGTTAAGTTCAGTTTTCTGAATTCATTCAAATACCTCCTGATGATAGGAATTACCACTGTTGAATTTTCAGTCTGGGTGGTAAGCGCCGCCTTTTCGATGGCTTTTATCCCCGACCTGATGGCTACAACCAATTTATCGCGTTGCCTTACAAGCTCTTTGTACCTGTTTTGCATCGGATAACCCCTGGGCTCTTCCTTCAATTTGTTTACCTCAGCTCTTTGAGCTATCAGTAGTTCATACATTCCGTTAACACCGAGAGTCTCAGGATTGTGCGATGCAACAATCCCCGAAATACTCTCCAAAATTTCAGTTAGCTCGTACTTGCGAAAATCGCTTATAGAGCTGTAATTTTTAATCTTAAGCATTTTATATTCTTTTTTATAGTAAGTAAATAATAAAAAAACTAATACCTTACCTTAAGATAATCGCTTGTTTAAAAATTCTGAAACCTCCTGTCATGCAACAAAATGTAAACAATAAATTACCCGCCGGTAATTTGGTTTCGAAAAGCAGTTTGTATTTCAAATACAAAATTTGAAGTACTTATACTTTTCAGGATACAATTTTAATAAAATTTTTACATACATGCAAATTTAATATTACATAATTTTAAACTTTTGTTGAAAAGTTTTCATAACATTTTTTTAAAGTACTGTATATCAGATATATAGAAAATTTGTTTATTGTAAAAGTTTTCAATTATAGTTATCAATATTTTGAAAATAGCTTTTAAATTGATGACTTAATCATTTACAAATCTTTATCTTGAATACAAAATAATTTCCATCTATGTTTTTCCGGGCTGACAGATTTCAGAATCATTCATTCTTCGGGTAGATAGATTTCCGAATCTGTCATTTTCCGTTAGTTCTCCATTAATCAGATTAACGGATAATCATTAAAAAAATATGTCATATAACTCAAAAACCGCGAACCTGTACTGCAGGCAGGATTCATGTTTTACAATTAATCACAATACTGCGGCATATTTTATTTCCGAAACTTAATACATTTCTAACCCTGAAAAAAATATTTCATCCGGAATAGTTTATTTCACCATTAACAATAAAATACTTTTCGTCCGGAATAATTTCTTTCGTAATTAACATAAAAATACATTTCTTTCAGAATAATTTATTTCACTACGATTCAAAATGTTTTTTGCCCGGAATAATTTATTTCACCTCAAAAACAAAAAATATTTGCACGGAATAATTTATTTTGTGCAGAAAACAAAATAATTCGGGCCGGAATAATTTATTCCACCTCAAAAAAAAAAAATATTTGCCCGGAATAATTTATTTTGTGCAGAAAACAAAATATTTCGGGACCGAATAATTTATTCCGGTCTTTCAACATTTATATTTCAAAAAAAACAAAAGAATTCAGCATGAAATTTTTTGGTTTTACTGCAATAACTGCCCTTTCTTAATAAAAAGTACTAATGATACATAACATCAAAGTATTGATTTAATGCTTTAAAAATTCATTGCCGGTAAAAAGTTTTCAAAAATGAACGGTATCTTAATAAATTAATGTAGATAAAAATGTTTTTTTAACAGAAGAAGAAATTATTGCGAAAAAATTTTTAAATTTGGGGCTGGAAAAAAGCAGGGAACATTTTAAAAATATTTATGGAAAAATTTGTCTTTTCTGGACACGATTCCTTTCAATGCAAAACACAGTGGCTCAAAAAAGGCTACGATTTTGTCTCAAATCAAAATAACTTCAACGACCCTGAAGCTGTGATTACACTTGGGGTTGGTAAAAACATGGTAGCGGCTATCCGCCACTGGTTAAGAGCTTTTGACATTATTGATACCGACCAAAACATTACTGATATCGGACATTACATTTTTGATAACGAAAATGGCGTTGATCCTTTTACAGAAGATTTATCAACTCTGTGGCTATTACATTATCATTTGATTAAAAGAAATTATGCTTCCATATACCGTATGGCATTTGTCGATTTCCACAGAGAAAAAAACGAATTTACTCGTGAAAACCTTCAACTTTATATAAAAAGGAGATGTAGAGAAGAAGGGTGGGACTATTTATACAATGAAAATACAGCTAAAAAGGATGTTGGCGTATTTATACAGAATTATGTAGTGCCTGATAACAAAATTTTTGATGATTTTAGTGTGTTGTTACTACAACTTGATATAATCAAGAAAGTCGATAAATCAACTTATACTTTCAACTACATTGGTAAACAATCTGTTGATCCAAATATCTTATTATATGCTATTTTAGATTATTATAATTCAAGTAGTATTGGATTTAATGAATTAATGGAATTAGGGCTAATTTTTTGTTTGACAAATTCAGAGTTAATTGAAAAAATCGAGCAAATATGTTTACTCTACCCTGATAAGGTTGTTTTTTCGGATGTAGCTGGCATTAAAGAGTTACAGGTAAAAAAACAGATACTCAAAACCGAAGCATTGAATGCATATTATCGAGCATAAACCCCATGAAATATACAACATCTATAAATATCAACTATCAGGACATTAAAAACTTTAACTACATTCCAACACCAAATGCGAGAAATGTAGTTGGGACAATCATCAATGGTTTTAATTCCGGAATACATTCCTTTAATATAATTGGCTCTTATGGAACAGGGAAGTCAAGTTTTATAATTGGATTAGAAAAGAATCTTACATTGAACGAATCAACACTAATTCAAAATACAGGACAGTTTAATGGGTATAAAGATTTTGAGTTCTTGAAGATTATTGGTGATTATGCTTCACTTGATAAGTTGATAAAAACAAAAATTCAAGAAATAACAAATAAGGAATATAATAATGTATTTGATGCTATAGAAAGCTATTCTTCTAAACTCATAAATGAAAAGAAATTCTTATTTTTATTTGTTGATGAGTTTGGTAAAACGCTCGAATATGCTGCAAAAAACAATGCTGAGAAAGAGTTGTATTTTATACAAAAACTCACCGAATATATCAATGAGCCTAAAAGAAACATAATCTTTATAACAACATTACATCAGAATTTTAGTGCTTATGCTAAGCGACTTACTGATGAACAGAAAAATGAATGGCAGAAAGTCAAAGGTAGGTTCTCTGAAATTGTATTCAATGAACCAGTTGAACAACTTATACATTTAGCTGCAACAAGAATCAATTCTATTCCAAGTTCTAAAGATGTTGACTCAATAGAACAACTTTATGATATCGCAATTGATACTAAATTCATAAGTAATACTATTACAAAAGAAACTGCATACAAACTCTATCCGATGGATATACTTGCTGCAAGTGTAATCACTCAGGCAATTCAGAAATACGGACAGAATGAAAGGTCTCTTTTTTCTTTTCTTGAAACTAAAGGAGAGAATTCTATTTTCGAATACATCCCGAAAGTAAATACTACTTATAATTTAGCAAAAGTCTACGATTATATAATTTATAACTTCTACTCTTATTTATCTGAAGCTAACTCAGACTCAATGTTTTGGAGTGGAATGAGAGTTGCAATTGAACGTGTAGAGGGAGTAATCAATGAGGAAGATGTTGAAGATGCAATTAAAGTAGTTAAGGCTATTGGTCTATTGAATCTATTCGGAAGTGGAAAGGCTAGAATTAATAAAGATTCATTCAAATTATACGCTCAAAAAGCTTTAGGAATTGACGATATTGATAGATTGTTGTCACAACTAGAAAGTCTAAAAATTATCAAATACCCACAATATAAATCGCAATATATTCTATTTGATGGAACCGATGTAAATATTGAAGATGAAATTATCAAGGCGAGCGGGGTTGTAAGACGTGAGACGAATGTAATTGATAAACTTAGAAGTCACTTTACATTTCCGATTGTGCCTGCAATAGCAAGCTATTATAGAACAGGTACCCCCAGATATTTTGAGTATTTAATTACTGATGAGCCACATATAATAACCCCTGAAGGTGAAACTGATGGATATGTCCAGCTAATTTTTGACAGCAACAAACTAGGTAAAGGTAACACCATTAAACTATCTGAAAAGTGTGAAGAAGCTATTTTATTTGTATATTTCAATAACACAGATTCAATAGTTGATCATTTATGGCAAATTGATAAACTGAACTACATTTTAAATGTAATTTTAGTTGACAAAACAGATAAAGTTGCAATACGTGAAATTGAGAAGCTGATTGACTTTGAGATTGGTTTGTTGAATAAAGCTGTATTAGACAATATGTTTTCAAATTCTAATCATGTACTTTGGATTTATAAGGGACAGGAAATAAATATACATACAAGAACTCAATTCAATAAAACTATTAGTCAGATTTCTGATAATGTTTATTCGCAAGTACCAGTATTCAATAATGAACTAATAAATAAGCATAAGCCAAGTTCTGCGATTTCACTTGCCAGAGTAAATTACTTCCAAGCACTTTTAGATAACTTTGATAAGGAAGATATTGGATTTCCTAAGGATAAATTTCCGCCGGAAAAGACTATCTATATGACCTTATTGCGAAATACAGGTATTCATCAAAACATTGAAGGTATATTATACGGATTAAAAGAACCTGAAAATGAATCTTTCCAATATCTATGGAGAACATGTATTGCATTTTTAGAATCATCATTTGAGAAACCTCGAAAAATAGGTGAACTTATAAAAACACTCAAATCAAAGCCTTTTAAACTTAAGCAAGGATTTATAGACATTTGGATACCTACTTTTTTATTGATGAAGCGCGATGATTATGCTTTGTATAATGGAGTAGGTGCATTTATACCTGCCATCAATAGAGAAGTCTTAGATATCTTGCAAAAGTCGCCTAATGATTTTGCCGTAAAAGCCTTTAGTGTAGATGGCGTTAAAATTGACTTGTTTAATAAATATCGTCAAGCGATTAATCTGAATGATGAAGACTTTATTTCAACCGATAAGTTTATAGAAACTATAAAGCCATTCTTGACTTTTTATAGGAAATTGAATCAGTATGCAAAAACAACAAAGAAATTTGACCATCCAACAACACTTAAATTCAGAAATGTATTAGCATCGGCAAAAGACCCTGAAAAAACATTTTTTGAAGATCTTCCTAAAGCTTTAGGATATAAAGATAAGGAATTGGCAGATAATGAAGAGTTTTTGAAACAATATGTCGATACAATACAATCAGCAATTCGAGATTTAAGAACTTGTTATGATGCTCTTTTGGATAGAATTGAAAGTGTTATTGTTGATAGATTAAGATTGAAATCGGACAATTTTGAAGAATATAAAATTGAGCTTGAACTTAGATACAAGAATGTAAAAACACATTTACTAACAACAAAACAGAAAAACTTTTTAAGTAGAGTTTTATCTCCGCTGAAAGACAGACAATCGTGGATTCAATCTATTTCCTATATTGTTTTTGACAAACAATTAGAAACGATACACGATGATGAAGAAGAGGCATTAATTGATAATTTAATTTTTCTGTTTAATGAACTCAGTAAATATTTAGAGATTTCAAAAATAATTAAAACAGAGCAAGATAAGTTCTATAGATTGGAGCTTATATCTGCTTCAGGAGAGTTAAAGCCACAAGTTTTTAGAGTCCCGGAATCAAAAGAAAGTGAGGTTGAAACTTTGGAAAGTAAAATTACACAGCTCTTAACGGGAAATAGCGATGTTGATATTTGTAGTTTGTTGAGTGTATTGAATAAAAAATTAGAAAAATGAGTAATGTAAGACATTTATTGGGTATTTCAGGTGGAAAAGATAGCGCAGCATTGGCTATCTATATGAAACAAAAATATCCCGATTTGAAAATAGAGTTTTATAATTTAGATACCATGTGTGAACTGGATGAAACTGTTCAATTGGTGGAAAAGTTAGATTCATATTTAGGTGGTATTGTTAGGTTGGTAGCTGCCCAAGGCAGCCCTGAACCTACACCTTTTGACCATTTTCTTAAAACTAGCGGAGGCTTTTTACCATCACCACAAGCACGTTGGTGTACTATTAAAATGAAACTCGTAGAGTTTGAGAAATATGTTGGAGATGCTCCAACAATATCGTATGTAGGAATAAGAGGCGATGAAGATAGAGAAGGTTATGTTTCAACACGCCCAAATATCCAAACAATATTTCCATTTAGGCGCAACATGTGGAGTTTGGATGTTACTAATAAATTTTTGAACAATGACAGTCTGGAATTGATTCATGAAATCTATTCTCGTATCTGTTCTGATAAGAAATTAGAAGAGGCATTAAAGATTGTAGATACTCCCATAACAAAGCAGTTTTTTTACAGTAAAAAACTAAATGCATTGCTTGATTTAGATGTAAAACTTTTTAACAAAGCAATGTTTGAATTCTTGAAAACAACTGATTATCCTATTGGAAAGCTTGACAGTTTTCCATTGGTAGATAATAATGAAGTTCTTGTAAAGAAAGATATTTTCGGATTATTGGAAAATAGTGGAGTTGGCGTACCGGCTTATTACAGACCAATACAGTTTGAAGTAGATGGAAAGATAGGTGAATATAATCGCAGTCGTTCCGGCTGTTATTTCTGTTTCTATCAGCAAAAAATTGAATGGATTTGGTTGTATGAACAACACCCGGAATTATTCCAAAAAGCTCAGGAATATGAAAAAAGTGGATATACCTGGAATCAGGGTGAGACGCTTGACGATTTAATTAAACCCGAAAGAATGCGTCAAATTAAATTAGATCATATTAAAAGACAAGAGCGCTTGAACTCAAAAAATAAAAGTAGTCTTTTGATTGATATTTTAGATGACGATGAAATAAATTGTGCTAACTGTTTTATCTGAAATTTATACGTATGAAATTAGATAATATTATTAATCGTTTTGATATTACAATTTTTGCTGAAATTATTGGAAATGATGCATTAAGTATTGTTTCTACTATTAACGATATTCCATTAAACAAGGAATCATATGTGAGGATTTTTCACAGTTTGTATTCAGAAGAGTCCATTATTGACATTAAAAAAACAAGAGATATAATTATTGATGTTTTGAATAAAGAGGAATGTGATTCTTTAGTTAATCATCTTGGGGAATCTTTTAATGATAGAATTGATATTTATACACAACTAAAATCTATTTGTGATAGAAAGTCAAAAAGATCAGCTCTTTATGCCTATTTTGGAATTACAGAGTCATTACTAGAAGGTAGGACTCATATTTACTTAGAGAAATGTTCCGTTGGATATCCATTATTCGAACATCAAAGAAGAGCTATATCGGATATAAAAAAAATATTTTCAAATGATGAAAAAAGAGTAATGTTGCATATGCCTACTGGGTCAGGGAAAACAAGAACGGCAATTCATCTAATATGTAATCATCTTGTTTCTAATGAGCCCACTATCGTGGTGTGGTTAGCTAATTCAGAAGAATTGTGTGAGCAAACATATGCCGAGTTTAAAAAAGCATGGATGTTTCTAGGTAATAGAGAAATTAATGCAATGAAATATTGGGGAGGATCGGATGAAGATATTACAAAATTTCAAGATGGATTGATTATTTGTGGTTTACAGAAATTAAATTCACTAACAGTCAGAGATTCAAATCCAATCTGTTATTTGGGTGTGAAGGCAAGCTTAGTTTTGATTGATGAGGCTCATATTGCTGTCGCAGAAACATACCGTAGAACTCTTAATTTTTTGACAGTTATTGGTGTTAATGAAACTAAGTTGATTGGATTGTCTGCAACTCCAGGTAGAACATGGAATAATATAGACGCAGATGATGAATTAGCTTCTTTTTTTAATAAAAAAAAGGTCACTCTTAGAATTTCAGGATATGATAATCCGATTGATTATTTAGTTGATAATGGTTACTTGTCTAAAGTGATATACTCAAACTTGTTTTATGGGAAAGGAAATGAATTAAACAAACATGATATTGATTTGCTCTCAGTATCAACAGAAGTTCCTGTAAGTATACTGAGGAAATTATCGGAAGATAAACTTAGAAATATTTGTATAATAAATAAAATAAGAGAATTGCTTTCTAGACACAACAAAATAATTGTGTTTGCTCCTACGGTTGAAGCCTCAGATATATTGGCAAAATCTTTACAAGCTCTGGGTATTATAGCTTTTTCTGTGACAGATAAGACCTTACCGAATGATAGATATGCGTTTGTAAATAAATTTAAAAATAGTGACACTCCTATAGTTCTTTGTAACTTTGGAATTCTAACAACAGGTTTTGATGCACCCAAAACTTCATGTGCGATAATTGCAAGACCAACAATGTCATTAGTCCTTTATAGTCAAATGATAGGGCGTGCAATAAGGGGAGTTAAAGCGGGGGGCAATAAAGAATCAGAAATTGTGACAGTCATCGATAATAGCCTACCAGGTTTTAAAAGTGTTTCTGATTCGTTTATTAATTGGGAGGACGTTTGGTAATTAATGTAATAAAATAACTAATATAAATCAACTAAATTATGTCAAAATCTATCGTGCCAGTGCATTTGGCGATAAAAGCAATGCGAGATAATGGATATAAAACAGCAGCACATGCAATTGCAGAATTAATGGATAATTCCTTACAAGCAGGTGCTTCAATTGTAGAATTGTTGTGCTCTGAGGAGGTTTCTTTGGTAAATGGAAAGAGGACGCTTTCGAATATTGCAGTTTTAGACAATGGTTGTGGAATGGATAAAGATATTTTGCAGCTTTCTTTGCAATTTGGTAATGGTACTCATCTCGACGCTAAAAATCAAAAGGGAATGGGGCGGTTTGGTATGGGGTTACCAGCTGCGTCAATATCAATTGCTAGAAAAGTTGAAGTTTGGTCGTGGCAGAATGAGGTAAGCAATGCATTATACACATATATCGATATTGACAAAATAGTAGCAGGAGAGATGGTTGATGTGCCAGAACCAATTAAAAAACCTGTACCTCATGAATTTATTGATGCTGCCTTACTAGAAACAGTTGGAAAAACAGGAACACTGGTTTTGTGGGATAAAATTGATAGATATAATTCAAAAGCTTCAACTCTTTTTAGAAACTCCGAATTGTTAATTGGTCGAATGTATAGATATTTTATTGAAAGTGGTAAAACTAAGATTCGAATGTATTCTTTTAATAAGAAAATACCCGCAGATAACAGTTGCGAAATTTATGCATTAGCAAATGATCCGTTATATTTGATGAGTAGAACTTCATGCCCTGAGCCATATAATGAAACTCCATTATTCAGAGAATATCCAGATTATGATACATATTGTTTTGAGATTCCATTTAATTTTAAAGGTCAGAGATATCCAGTAAATATTAAATATTCGATAGCGAAGGAAGAAGCTCGAAGAGATTTAAGAAATGCGGGCTCGACTGGGTATGGAAAGCACGCATCTAAAAATATTGGTGTTTCCATAGTTAGAGCAGGTAGGGAGTTAAATTTAGACACTAATTTATGTATTGGATACGATCCAAGAGAAAGATGGTGGGGATGCGAAATTAGCTTTCCACCTGCATTAGACGAGATTTTTGGAGTTACAAACAACAAACAAAGTGCAATTAAGTTTAGTGAAGTTGCTGCTGATATCAAAAATAATAAAAGTAACGATGATAGAAATTTATCATATCAGCAAGAACAGGAAGAATTGTATGAAGAAAGTGAAGGGTTAGCGTTTCTTTATCGAGTCGTCAATATCTTACATACACAAATAAATCTTATGAGAGGGTTAGTTGCTGTTCAGAAAAAGAGTACGCCTCAAAATCCAAGACATCCAGTTTTGCAACCTGAAGATACTGCTACAGTTAGAACAGAGGATCGAGCTGCATTAGGTAGCATCGGCACAAGCGATACACAAGAAGCTGAAATGACTGAAGAAATGAAGCAACAAGCTATCATGGAAACCTTAAACAATCAAGAAATTGATAAAGAAACTAGTGAAGAAATAATATCAAATTTATTTAATCCAGAACATCAACGAAAGTATCAATTCATCAAAGGTCATATTCCAAGTGCAGATTTCTTTTCTGTGAGTCCTAGAGGTGGTAAAATTCTTATTACATTAAATGTTGATCATCCAGCTTATCAAAATCTTATTGAAGTTTTAGATGATTTTGAACCAACTGAAAACTCAACAGAATTATATCAACGATTAGTTAATGCCTCCGATGGTTTAAAATTGTTGCTCATGGCATGGGCTCGATTTGAGGATGAAGAGCCAGTTGGTAAAAGAAAAGATTTTGTACAAAATGCAAGAACAGACTGGGGTAGAGTTGCACGTGATTTTTTAAGAACTGACGATTGATTATGATTTTATTCAGTGGAGCTAATTTATTTAGAGGTATCTCTGGGTTTTTGCAAAGATCAAATGGTATAAAGATCTTTTCAGCATACATCAAATTAGATGCCCTCAAAAGCCTTATTGAAGGTTTTGAAGAAAAAATTGATTATGTATGTGTTAGATGGGAGCCTAAAGATTTTCTAACAGGGGTTTCTGATATTGAAATATATTCATATTTAAAAGATAAAAATATTAGCTTATTCTTTAATCAAAGGTTACATGCAAAAGCTATATTATCAGTTGATAATAATTGTATAATAGGCAGTAACAACATTACTAACAAAGGATTAAATACTAACAATAAGAGTGATTATAATTATGAAGTAGCATGTGAAATTGACAATATTTCAGCATCAGAAAGATTGTTCTTTGACTATATTGTACAATCGAGCACTTTAGTTACAGATGAAATATACTTGCAATTTAAGGATAAAATAGAGAGTTCTGAGATTGTAGGTGGGTTTAAAAATACATTTTCTATTGAAATAAGCAGTAATGATTTTCTTACATCGTCTTTACCACAATCTTATGATGTTACTAGACTTCTAGAAACCTATTTTAAATTTGAAGAAGCGTCGATACTTGATCAAAATTGTTTAATTCATGATCTTGCATTATTTAAGTTAGATTTAAATATAAACAGTAAAGATGAATTATTATATCTCCTAAAAATTAACTTTAAAAATCATCCATTCATCAAAACTTTTTGTGCATATTTAGATATAGTAAGTGAAATGTATTTTGGGTCAGTAAAAGATTGGATTCAAAAGAATTGTAGAAATGTGCCTACTCCGCGAAAATGGGAGCTGACAGAACACACACAAATACTTTATAGGTGGTTAAATGAACTTTATTCTGAAAAATATGCAATTGATATTCCGAATCATTCACAAAGGATATTTAATATTCATATTTAAAGCGACATAGGGTCTATTTATGATTGGCACATCTTTTGATTATTAATACTCTACCATAAAATCAATGGTGGCGAGTCCGAAAAGGCCTTACAAGTAGGGTAAAATCTCAAATATCATGTCTAAATCAGGTTCAGGTTCTCAAGGTGGTGGTTGGCCAAGTACAACGGGTAATCCTTCAGGTGGTGGTAGAACAAACAATCCACCAAAAAGATGAAAAAGTAAATGCGAATAGTAATATAAACTATTCGCATTTATAATTTTAAATAGTTGTAAATTTATTGTTTAATCCTTTGGTAATCAATAATTATTTTTGTATCTTTAATGCCAGTTTTAAACTTTTAAAAATTACTCATTCTTAAATAAAAATCACTATGGAAACCAAAATTATGACTTTATCAGGAGTAAAAAAAGACACAGAAGTGTTTTGTGTATCAGATATCGATATTTCAGAAAGTTACATAAATAGCGTTATTGAAAGCAATAAGGATTATTTT
>CAYONE010000070.1:0-23831 GCA_964405245.1 uncultured Paludibacter sp. | reverse complement strand
ACGCCTATGTTCACAGGCTGGCTGACGTGCACTTAGCAGGTTTTGCGCCCGCATTTCCCTTGTCGTTTCACGACAGGAAATTCGCCCGCAAACCGCCCGTGCCCATAGCCTCGGTCGTTAGGTGGCATTATAAAAAAAAAGAAACACCTAATTCTAAGCATAAAAAGTAAAAAATGAATCAAAAAAGAACTTTAAAAATCTATATTCTCATACTTGTTGCTATGACTTTAAATATCTCTTGTAAACCTGACAAGGATAAAAAGTTTTGGGATTTCTTTACAAGTAATCAACAAAAAATTTATCACTATGAAACGAATCAACAATATATATTTGACGAACTAAGTAAGAGACTTAAAGACATAGACCCGAATCTCACTTTTGAATTTAGCCCAATTCACGATAACGGTATTAGAGAATTTACAATTTCAGCCGATGGACTTAAAGAATCTTTCCCTTCAGTAGAAAGACTTTTTAGCAAAGCACCACATATTCCTAAATGGAAAAAAATTAACGCTTTCAGACAGAGAGTACCAGGTGACGAATTAGAAATCGTTTATGACGACTCCTTGAGAATTTCCTATGATGACATTTACTTTCGTTATAACTTTGATTCAGACAAAATAGGCATAGAATTGAATATTAGAGATTATAAGGATGACTCAGGATTTAATAATGCTGTTTATATTCTCCTAGACGCACTCATTGGAGAATATGATATGGAGACAAAAATCAGCTGGATTGAAAGGAAAAAATTAGATGAATCAAATGCTGATTCCTTGTATAAAATAGTCAAATTGAGAGACATTGTGGATGAATTATCAAGAAAAAAATAACGCCACCTAACACACGCCTATGTGCTTTGGGCGGCTAATGAGCTTCTGGCAGTCTTTGCGCCCGCATTTCCTTTGTCGCTATTGCGACAGGAAATGCTCCCGCAGCCCGCCCAAGCCCATAGCCTCGGTCGTTAGGGGGCATTTTAGAAAAAAAACAAACAAAATCATAACAAATGAGACATTTCATTTTAGGAAATAACCTTAAATATTTTAAGACTCCTTACAAGTACGAGAAGGATTTGACGAAAGTTTTCGAAACATATTATAAAGAAATAATTTCTCAGAAATCTGTTTTTGTGACAGCAGAGAAACAATTCAAAACAAAAAACTTCAAAAACTCAATTTGTGACGGATTTTTATTAGTTTGGGAAAACCCGACAACTCCATTACTCTATATCACTGAAATTGAACTAGAATGTCATAGTATTGACAGACATATTCTTCCACAAATTGGTGATTTTATTTCATTTATAAAAAGAGCTTCTAATGAAGACCTTAGTGAATTGCGTAGTTTTCAGCCTATAGATACACATTATGCAAGCTGATTATGCCGGACAGTACTGAAATATCAGGCAAAGCTATAAAACCTAACATGATGGATAAAACTGTTAGTTTTATATCGGAAAACTCTGAAAAAATATTATTAAAGAGTGATGACATTCAATCGATTACATTTTATTTGGATGGTACTACTATAAAATATGAAAGAGTATTAACCTATAGAAATTACAGCAATAAGTATTTTAACAAAAACAAGTCTTGGCTTGAAGTGAAAAATTCAGGATATGTAACTTTGTATTATGGCTACCAACCTGGAATAAATAGTCCAAATTTGAACCTATGGTATTGTAAAAGTCAAGATGAAACTGTTGCTTATTTTATTTCGATGAAGTATTCCGGAGGCTTGGTTCTAACGATTGGAACTGAAAGTGACTTCGTTAAAAATGCATCTTTCTATTTTAATGATTACCCTGAATTAGCAAACAAAATAATAACAAAGGAATTGAATTTCAATGATTTAAGCACTATTGTTGATATTTATAATAACTGGAAAGAAAATAATTAAAAAATACCACTTGAATTTCTTATAACACTTCCTCATTCATTCTTTTCAAAACATACCATCCGGCAACAAAACTTGCCGGATATTTTTTTGCAACTATCCAAAAAACAAAACCTTCATCACTTCTTTTAAGTCATTCATTTCTTATAATCTTGCTCTCATTATATTAAAATTGCTATCGCTTTTCGGCTATTATATTTTTGTTTCGTAATTCCGATGCACAATCGGATTAGCTAACACAAACAGTATATTTTACAATTAAAAATTCTCAAACAAAAATGAAAAAGTCGATTTTGATTCTTGGCGCCATAGTAATAAGCACTTTTATTCAGGCGCAAAATCTCACAGGTAAATGGAGTGGTGTTCTCAACAGTAATGGTCGCCAATACGAGATTGTATTTAACATCTCGCGTTCAGGCGAAAATTATTCTTCAACAATGGATAGTCCATTGCAAAACTTTTTCGGTTTCAAAACAACTTCCACCGAATTTAAGGACTCGCTTTTAACAATTCGCATGGACAATGCAAATATGGAATTTCAGGGGAAACTTTTGAAAAACAACAAATTTGTTGGGATTTTCTCACAGCTCGACGACATTACATTGCTCGAACTTGGAAAAGAAAAAACAGCTATAGAAAAACCTTTGGCACAATTGCCCAGAAGGTATCAATCTTTTTCGTACAGCATTGATACAATTCAGCTTAACAATAATTCCTGGGCAATACAAACTATGCCTATAAAAAAAGGTAAATGTAAATCGGTAATAATTAATTGCAACGAAGCTAACGGGTGCAATTGTAAAATAAAAACTGAGCTTATTGATCATTTGACTTCGAATGGATTTTCGGTGATTTGCATTCAAAATACAGATGATAAGCAGTCGGCAATTGATTATCTCGCTGCCCTCAAAACAATCGATGCTAAAAGAATTTCCACAGTTCAGTTAATGACTGATAAATCAATAAAATTTTCGCTGATCGATGCTGAAAAAATTATTTCGAGACAAATCGCGATGACTGAAAATAAGGTAAAAACATTCAACAAACTTACAAACTGGATGATAAGAGGTTGAATAAATGTGCTATAAAAAAAACGAGATTTCTTTTAAAATTTAAAATCAAAAAAAAGGTATGAAAAAGACAGTATTTATTCTTAGTTTAGTTTTTGGCAGCATTGTTTGCCATGCAAAAGATTTAAGCGGAACATGGAGTGGTTTATTAAACATTAACGGGTACGAAATGAAAGTAAATTTTAACCTGAAAAATACAGGTGAAAACTACGAAACCACTATGAATTTCTCATCGGCAAAAGGTATGAACATGACTACAACTTCTACAGTATTTTCCGATTCAATTTTGACGATAAATGCGGAAAATACAAATATCCGTTATCAGGGTAAATTAATGAAAAATTATGTATTTAAAGGCATTTTTACTCAGGGCGATAAAGCCTACGCGCTTGAATTGACCAATCCTGAAATATCGGTTAGTAAACCGGTTGCAAGTTCTGTAAGCAAACAGAAAACATATTCATATTATGTTGAAGAGGTAACTTTAAAAAATAATGTGAGTGCCAGTTTAGTTATGCCGGTAAAAAAAGGCAAATCAAAAGCGGTAGTAATTGAGTGTGATTTTAAGTATTTGAATGAAGAAGAAACCATAAAACTGAAAAATTATATGGTTGAAATTTCCGAACATTTGAGTTTAAAGGGCTTTGCAGTACTTTATTCCACATCTTGCAATTCATCTGAACTGGGAATTTTGTACTTGAAATCGCTTCCGGAAATTAACAAACAGAAAATATCGGTGTTGCAAATTTCTGACAAAGAAATTATTGCAACTTATGTAAACGAAGCAAAAAACCAAACTGTAAGCAAAGAAATTGCCCGGATGAATAACAAATCAGAGGTATTTAATAATTTAACAAACTGGCTAAATAAGTCCGTATAAAAATCAATTCGCATCAATCAACATTTTTTTCAATTAATCAAAAACATTTTCTAAGGTATGAAACGTACAATCTTAGCTTTAGCTATGCTAATTGCATTTCAATTTGTTACTTTAGCACAAAGCAATTATGATTACG
Source organism: uncultured Paludibacter sp. (assembly GCA_964405245.1). GTDB lineage: Bacteria > Bacteroidota > Bacteroidia > Bacteroidales > Paludibacteraceae > Paludibacter. The sequence goes on along the minus strand of CAYONE010000070.1, from coordinate 19,849 downwards.
ACCGCGAACAAGTTCATTATCAATTCTTTATAAACAACGTTCCTGACAATTTTAATTATCCGTTAATTGGTATAATCAATAATGTAAAAGGCGACCATGCAAGCATACAACTTGGTTTGATAAACTCTACCAATGGGAATTTCAGCGGTGCTCATGCAGCGTTAATCAACAGTGTAAACGGAACCGTAAAAGGAGTTCAATCCGGCTTTATTAACAGTGTAAACGGTAGTTTTTATGGTATCGAGCATGGTTTTATCAATAGTGTTAACGGCAAATTTAGTGGAATTCAAACAGGCTTTATCAATTCTGTTGACAGAAAATTTGCGGGAATTCAGGCAGGGTTTATCAATTCGAATGAAAAAACGACCGGAATCCAAACCGGATTTATTAATACTTCAGGGTTAGGCGTTACGGGTGTACAAACAGGTTTTATAAACACCGCAGGCAGCGTTAACGGTGTTCAGATAGGTTTTATAAACAGCGGAAAAAATTTAAAAGGTTTACAACTCGGCTTTATCAATTCGGTTGACAATCTGGAAAAAGGATTACCCATTGGCTTTTTATCGTTTGTAAAAAATGGCGGTTACAGCGCGTTAGAAGTATCTTATAACTATATTTATCCGCTGAATATTTCGTTCAAAACAGGCCTTCGGGGTTTATACACCTACCCTATGCTTGCATACGATGGAAAATTAAGCGATGACAAATTCGCTTTTGGATACGGTATTGGTTCGAATCTTGATTTAGGAAGTCACGTTTTTATCAATCCTGAGCTTGAATGGTTGCATCAGGTATCGCTCGATTTTAATCATTATTCCTTAATAAGGTGTAATTTGGGTTTAAATTTAAGCCACCGTCTTGAGTTACTTGCAGGTCCATCGTTGGTTTGGCAGGTAAAAATTGATGCCGAAGATTTTCACCAAAACTATACAGTTTGGGATCCTTCAATAATTTCTGTAAACAAGCTTTCATTTGGTTATAATGTAGCTTTACGATATAAATTTTAGTTTGTTTTTTGGGGTAATAAATTATGATGTTTAAACTCAGACCCTGGCAGTATGTTGATGCATTTTCGGCGGCAGAATTGGCAAATTCAGGAATTAGTCGCTTTATGTCGGAGCGTTTTCCCGGAAATGATGTAGAAAAATGGCAAAATTTAATCCGATTTGCTAACGAAAATGCATCAACATTCTACAGAGTCATCGAGGTCGATGGTAAATTTGCAGGCAGTATTGGAGTTCGAGTTTGCAATGATATAATGCAGATGAACGCCGAACTCGGTTATTGGATTGGCGATCAGTATAAAAATCGTGGAATTATGACTGAAGCCGTAAAAGAAATGGTGAAATTAGTATTCGATAATTTTCAGGTAAATCGTATTTTTGCAACGCCTTTCGGAACTAATTTTGCATCGCAGCGCGTTCTCGAAAAAGCCGGGTTTTCTTTAGAAGCAATTTTAGAGAAAGTATACGGCAAAAACGGCAAAAAATTCGATGAATGGGTGTACGCTATTCGCAGATAATATTGAATTTCAATAATTTATATTTTATTTTTCGCTTAATTCTTAGTCTTGATTCTTGGTTCTTGGTTCTTTAAATAAATTCTTATGAAAAAAATAGCACGTATTTTTCTGATTATTCTTCTTTTCTTAACGAGTATAAATGCTTTAATAGCAGGACTTTTATTTATTATTGAGCCTTCGGGTAAACTAATGGGTATGACGATTGAATACATTAAAAATTCGCCGTTTCAGTCTTTCTTAATTCCCGGAATAGTTTTATTTACCTTCAACGGCATTTTGAATTTGTTGGCAGGAATTGCAGTTATCCTCAAAAAGTGGTATGCAGCATATTTTGCCATAATTCAGGGAGTAATTCTTGTGAGTTGGATAGTCATTCAAATGATAATGGTACAGGATTTTAACATGTTGCATCTCATCATGTTTATAATTGGAACATTACTTATTGTTGGCGGAATAATCATCAGAAAATCCAAATAAAATATGAAACGGATCATTCGGTTTTTAAATTACACTTTCCTGTTAATCGTTTTTCCTTCGTGTGCTCAACAACCTGCAAATTTCGAAAGCTTTAAAAAAACTTTTACCGCTGATTTCAAAAAAGAATTAGTTGAGAATAAAGTTACAAATGCTTCTTACGCTGTTTTCAGCAAGGACAGTATTATTTTTCAGGACACTTTCAGTGCGAATAAATCTGAAATTGATGCCAACAAGCCATATTTGATTGGTTCGGTTACGAAAGTTTTTACCGCTGTTGCCGTTATGCAACTTTACGAACAGGGAAAAATTGACATTGATAAACCTGTTTCCGATTATATATCCGATTTCAATATCAGGCAACGATTTCCGGAATCGGGACCAATAACTGTGAGAGCCGTTTTAACGCATCATGCAGGAATTCCTTCGGACATTTATCTGAATAAATTCAGCAAGAAACCACAGGATTTCAACATTGTACTTGATTATCTTAACGCACAAAGCACTTGTTATCCTGTAGGGAAAATTTGGGCGTATTCCAATTTGGGATATGCTTTGCTTGGAATTTTGGTGGAGCGTGTAAGTGGCTTGAAATACGACGATTATATTTCGGGGAATATTTTTGAGCCGCTATCGATGAATAATTCAGGAATGTTTTCCGATTTCGAAACGCAACGTGAAATAGCACATGCATATAACGCAAAAGGTGAAAAAAGATTTGAACTTCCGCTTCAGGATAAACCTGCCGGCGCTATTTATTCAACAGTGAATGATATGATTAAATTTTGTCGGTCTTTTATCGATGGTAAAGAAGTTTTGCTGAAAAATAAAACACTTGCACAAATGTTTGAACTGCAAAATCGCGACAATCTTCTCGACTTGGACCATCGTCAGGCAATTTGTTTCAATTTCAAGAATAAAGCATACGAAATCGGAAGAATATTTGAGCATGGTGGCGCTACAATGTATCATCGGGCTCAAATTACCATTGCTCCCGATGCAGGTTTAGCTGCTGTCATGTTATCCGATTCGCCCAAAGGTAGAGATAATGCATGGAAATTAGACGAAAAAATAATGGTTGAATATTGCAATTTTAATGGAATAAAACCGGATAAAAGTCTAAATCCCGAGAAAAAAATGAAGTTTGAGCTTATTCGCAATCAAAACTTAAAAGATTATGCCGGAAGTTATGCCATGCCGGGAATGGTTTGCAATTTCGAATGGAAAAACGGGCATCTCTCGCCAACAATAAACGGAGAAAAATTTTACCTTGTTCAGCAGGATTCAACATCGTTTGTACCAGCAAAAAGATTTTTGGGATTAATGCTGAAATCGAAAAAAATGTATTTTTTGCTTGAGGAATTGTATGGCGAAAAACATTTTATTCAGGTAATGCCTTGGGGCGGACTGACAATTATCGGAACTCAAACCGTTGCAAAACAGACACCAGCAAAATGGAGACAACGTGAGGGAGAATACGAGATTGCTAATGAAGTTTCGGCTGATGGTACATCGCTTGAGAATATAAGTATTTCCGACGAAAGTGGTTTTCTGGTATTCAAATTCAGTTTTAATGATGATATGTCATTCGGACCAAATGCAACGCTCGCGCTTGACATAAAAAACGATTTTGAAGCTTATGTTATTGGGTACGGTAGAGGCGGTGGCGAAAGAGTTTTATTCAATCAGGATGGAAAAAGTTTTGAATATATGGGAGTGAAGTTTAAATTGAAAAACTGAAAATAATTTTTCCTTACTATGTAATATTCCACTGCCGATTTGCGTCTATTATTAAGATTGAAAAAAAATCCGGGTAATATGACACCAATCATCAGAAAAACAGAAAAAGACGAATATTTTATTACAGAATACGTTACACGGGACGCTTTCTGGAATTTATATTCAAACGGCTGCACCGAACATTACAAACTTCATAACTTCCGTAACAATTCTGAATACATCAGCGATTTGGATTTTGTTGCTATTGAATCAGAAATTATTGTCGGCCATATTGCTTTTTCAAAAGCCTGCATTACAAATTCACAAGGAAATATTGAAGGGGTGATTTATCTTAAATCATTAGCAGTTTTATCTGAATATCAGAACTGTGGCATTGGTACGAAACTTCTGAAATTTGCAATTAACGAAGCTCATAAACTTGGTTACAAAGCAATTGTTGCATGCGAAAGTAACAGCTTCCTTCAAAATTTCGGTTTTAATAATTCAATAATTGATAACTCAAAAAACGATTTTTTGGCGTTTGAATTAAGTTCAGGTTTTCTTAAAGGTTTATCAGAAATAGTAGTCAAATTTTGCCAACAAAAAATTGACAAAAAAGAATTCCGGTTATTCGATAAAAAATTCCCACAAAGGTTTTTTCAGCAGTTATCAGCTTAAATTTTTATTTGATTCCGCATTTGAGCTTGATTTTTTAATGCAATTTCTACTAATCTCAAAAAAAAGCAGTTTTTAAAAGATTAGCTATCAGTAAAAAATAATCAAACACCAAATACCAAATTTCAAAAAACAACCCGGGTATCATTCACCGGGTTGTTTTTTTGTACATTTTTCCGGATAATTGTTCGCTTCTTAATCACAAAAAACAGACAATCAACAACAGAATTCAGTCATTCAATACGTTAAATTTTTGTTCCCAAATCAAAAGTAGTTTCTTTGCATCGTAATAAACTATAAAATTCATTTTTTACAAAAATTCATTTTAAAAGGAGGTATGAAAAACAAAATTTTTTATTTAATAGTCACTCTATTTGTATTTCAGAGTATAGTTTCAGCCAAAAGTCCGGGCGATTTGTCGGCTACATTAAAGGACAGTAAAACCAAAGAACCCATTGCTTTTGCATCAGTGGAATTGTTGAACACCCGCGATAGTCTTCTGGCAGGTTGCATCACCGACTCGAAAGGTTATTTTGAATTTACACCTCCGGTTTCAACAGCAAAAATTCGTTTTCGGTTTTTAGGTTATAAAAATCTCGAAATGGATTTCAAAGACAAGGATTTACACGTTTTGTATCTCGAAGAAGAAGCTAAATCGCTCAATGAAGTAAATGTTACCGGTAGCAATAAAGTAAACAAAATAGACAGAGATGTTTTTGCCATTACTAAAGAACTACGTGCCGGAACAACAAGCTCGCAGGAATTACTCGGTAAACTTAGCGGAGTTCAGTTTAACCAGTACGATAAAAGTATAAGTGTAAACGGAAATACCAATATTCTTATTTTGGTTGATGGAATAGAAAAGGATCAAAACTTTGCGAAAAACCTTTTGCCAGAACGTATTGAGCGCGTTGAAGTTATTAAAGACCCTATTGGAAAATACGCCACTGATGGTTACGCGGCAGTCATTAATATTATTTTGCGGAAAGATTTTACAGGAATAGATATTACTGTAAGCAATACTGCATTTTTCGATATCGTTGGCACTAACAACAAAGAAATTTTTGCTCAGGATTATGGAAATTTCAACCTGAATTATTCTTACAAAAAGCTGAATATTTACTCCAACGGTTCAATATATGCAGGAAATTTCAATATGCCAATTGAATATAGCAAACAATATGGCGATAAATTATCCAACACATTGCCAATGAATGTTTTAAAACCTAATCTGAGTGTAAATCCTTTAAATTCAAATTTTGCAGTAGGAGCCGATTATACTTTTAATAAAAAACATACTGTTTCAACTGAATTAAAATACAGTAGTAACAACGACAAACAAAGTTCGTTTTTTAGTTTGATAAATTCAACAAACGGAAATGTAACAGGTACAAGCACATCAAAAAATATTACCGAAAATAATACCGTAAATTTGCAGGCAGGAGTTACATACAAAGGTATTTACGATGAAAAAAATTCTATAATTGCGGATTTTCGCTATAACAGAACCGATGGATTTAACTACAAATATTATCAGCAGGATAATTTCACAAGTGAAAACAACATTGATTTAAGTGGTGATTATTTGAGAATGAATATCAACTACTCTCATATTTTTTCATCGAAATTGAATATTGAGGCCGGATATGGAAATGTGTATTTTACCAATACAAATACATTACAGAATAACTCGTTTACCAGATATAACTACCGAAACCGTGCTTCATTATATTTAAGTTATCGCCCATTTGAGAAACTAAATACAAAACTGGGAGGTATTGTTGAAAATTACACGCAGAAATATGGCGACGAAAGCAAAAACCTGACCGTGATCCTGCCTTATGCCAATGTACAATACAAGTTCAATAAAAATTTCAATATTGTTGCACGTTATCAGGCAAATGCACAATATACTACCATCAATCAATTGAATCCGTTCAGAATGGCTGAAGATTCTTTGATGTACTCTGTGGGAAATCCCGCATTAAAAACAGGAATAAGTAACCGTTTAGGATTGGATTTAAATTTATTCAATGTAATCACCTTGTCGCCATACTATACATTTAATAAATCTTCAATTAATTCATATATTGATAAAGATCCTGCCAATAATCAACTTTATCTGAAACAAAACGTAAATGCTGATTTAATGCAAAGTTATGGAGTGCGGTTAAACTTTACTGTACCGTTCGGGAAACAATTTTTTTGGCAGAACTATTTGGGATGGACCCGTAAAACTATTGAGTATAATCAGGAATTCAACAGTGCAAACAACCTGAGCATAAATACAAATCTGATTTATGTAAACCAGCCTAAAGGTATGTTGGCAGGGTTGATTTATCAAAAACAACTCACACGCAATATCGAAATACAAAGTTATGGTACAAGCGGTAACGATATAGCTTTACTAATGTTGCGTAAATCGTTTCTTAATCAGAAGTTGAATACTACATTGTTTTACGCGCTGCCCGTTGATTTAGGTTTGAAGTATGATTTACCCGGTCAGTCTGTTGCTGACGGTTATCAGCAAACAAACATGGCTCGAATGCACTTCATAAAAAATCTGATATTTATCGAAGTAAGTTACAACCTCTCGGCAGGCAAGAAAACGAAGAAATTTGAGTCAGCTTCGGACGATGAACTTAATGGAGCAAAAAGATCTGGTTTTGGACTTTAAAATATCCGTTTGATTTTATGATAACACTGAATAAAGAAAAAGAAACTTTGCTTGTGCCTTTGTATGGTAAAGCAATGGAATCTTCTAAAAAGCATCCATTACTTACGGATAAAAAAGCTGTTGAAATAGTAAATAATATTGATTACGATTTCAAATCGCTGAAAATTCCTGAGAAAACAAACACAATGATGTGTATGCGTGCGCGTTTGCTCGATATTTACACAGAAAATTTTCTGAAAAGAAACGAAGATGTCGTAGTGCTTCATTTAGGTTGTGGACTTGATAGTCGTTGTGTAAGAATTAATGCTCAAAAATCTATTTGGTACGATCTCGATTACGAAGAAGTAATCAAAATTCGTAAGGAATTCTATCCTCAATCAGAAAACTATCTTATGATTGGCTCATCGGTTACAAATCAGGAATGGATAAAAACAATTCCAACCGGACACGCTCATTATTTGATAATTGCTGAAGGATTATTTATGTACCTGAAGGAAAATGATATAAAGTTTCTTTTAAAAGCATTAAAAAATCAAATTGGGAAATACACGCTCATTTTTGATGCTTTTAGCCAATTTGCTGCCCGTAAAGCAAACAATCATCCTTCCATTCGAAAAACCGGAGCTGAAATTGCCTGGGGAATAGACTCAGCATCGGGTATCGAAGCATGGCATCCGGATTATAAATTTATCAGAAAAATTGAGTTTACCCAAAACGAAGTTGCGAACAATATGAGTTTTTGGAAAAAGAATTTATACAAGCTGGCTGGGCTATTTCCTGTTGCAAGAAACGCACAACGAATTTTGGTTTATCAGACGTGAAATTTTTATGATTTATGGCAAAAGTAAACACACAAAGTATCCTTCCAACAAGTTCAATTTTACTTAAAAGTTGGAATAGATTCGATTATTTAGACTGCTTCAGTTTGCAGATAAACAAGCCCGAATCGGTTGACAGTGCTCTAACCCGTTTTTTTGGAAAAGCAAACGGCGGAGTGGTTTATGTTTCGGACGAGAATAATCATGTCAGAAAATATCGCCCGGGGAAAATTACGGAAGATTTATCCGGTTTATATTATTCAGTTGGTTCAAAAGCTGTTTTTTTCAATGTAATCGATCGTACTGAAAATGAAATTGTGCTTGGAGAAGAACATAAACATTTGGATTTCAGAACATCAATTTTGGTTGAACAAAAAGGTAACGAAACCATTATGTACAGCTCAACAGCAGTGAGATACAATAAGCCAATCGGCAGACTATATTTCTTTTTTGTAAAACCGTTTCACAGAGTATTAATAAAATTATTTTTGAAATGGATGTAATCATCTATTTGAACGTTGTATTTCGATATGTAAAATAGTTGATTCGCAAAATTTTATCCGAATTCTTGCAAATTTGCCGAAGTTATAATTAGAAGGGTTTGCAAAAAAACAAGCTAATCCAAATGAAGTAAGAACTCAATATTGAGATTTAATTGAAAACCAAATAAACTCCATGTTAACAATAAAAACACTTGATAATACCTCTTTCGAACAACTTTACGAGAGTTTTTCGGCTGCTTTTGCCGACTACGAAATTCAGCAAACTTTTGAGCAACTTCAAACAATGCTACGCAGGCGGGGTTTCCAGCCTGAACTTTCGTTCGGAGCTTTTGAAAATGCCAGTTTAGTGAGTTTTACCTGTAATGGAATAGGTCAATTAAATGGCATTAAAACAGCTTACGATACTGGCACCGGCACTCTGAAAGAATATCGCGGACAAGGTTTGGCGGGACAAATCTTTCAGTTTTCGTTGCCGTTTCTTCGTCAGGCGGGTGTAAAACAATATTTACTGGAAGTATTGAAACACAACGAGGCAGCCATTCCGGTTTACAAGAAACAAGGTTTTAAAGTGATTCGGGAATTTTCGTACTTTACGGCTGAGAGAGTCGAGATTCAGGCAAGAAAACGAGAAAACAACCACGATATATCAATCACAACTTCCGACTTAAATACAGTTAAAAATCTGTTTTCGTGGTTCGATTTTGAACCATCGTGGCAAAATTCGTTTGAATCAATGAACCGTCAAAAAGAAAGTTTTGTAATTAAAACAGCAAGTATAAACAATTCGCCTGTAGGTTTTTGTGTGTTTGAACCAATTTCGGGCGATATTACGCTCATAGCTGTTCATCCGCAGTATCGTAGAAAAGGAGTAGCCACTGCTCTTTTAGAAGAAATGATATTGAATTGTAAAAGTGCGGGCGTGAAACTAATTAATACCGACAGTCAGTTTCCTGCAATTGGTGCTTGGGCAAATTCGGTTGGTTTAGTAAAAAGAGGGGAGCAATTTGAAATGGTGCTTAGTATTTAAATTAATTTCAAGTATAGAACTTTAGTTATTTCGAATTAAAGACTGATTATCAGTTTTTTACAAGTATATTTTAATGTCACGTTTATATAAAAGTTATCACCAAATGATTCTCCCTATTAAAATTGAAACATTACTCTGGCTACTTCCTGTGGTGTTTATGATACATGAATTTGAAGAAATTATTATGATGAAACCATGGCTGAATAAAAATTGGGAAAAACTTGAAAATAAATTTCCGAAAAAGGTGGTTGAAAAAATGGATGTTTACCGGCAATTATCGGTATCGGCCTTCTCGCTGGTAGTAGCCGAAGAATTTATACTTTTAGCTGTTTTTACATTTATTGCAGTAGAGTTCGAGTTCTATGATTTTTGGGCTGGGTTGGTAATTGGTTTTTTAATTCATTTATTGGTACATGTTGTGCAATTTTTAGTTTTCCGAAAATATGTACCGTTTATATTAACCTCCATTCCGGCAGGCATATTTTGTTTCATTGCGTTACACGATGCAAATATTTGTGTGGGTGTAGAAATTAAAATGGTAATTCTGTGGTCTTTATTTTTTACCATATTTATTTTTGCAAATCTATTTTACACAATAAGATTATCGGTAAAGTTTGATAAGTGGATAAATACGGTAAATTGAATTTCAAAAAACATGATTTCATGAAATTTCTGGCAATAGAAAAAAACATTCCCGAAATCAAATGGGAAAATTCGGAACAAATACTCAAGGATGAAGCTCAACGGGTGTACCAACTGTATTTATCGGGTTATTTAAGTGAAATATATTTCAATGAATGCCGCAATGCAGTACTTATTTTGGAATGTGAAAGCAAAAATGAAGCATTAGAATTATTAAATTCACTTCCGTTAGTTCTGCAAAAAATGATAACATTTGAAATTATGGAATTAAAACCATATACGGGTTTTGAGCGTATAATAACTCAACAATAAATTTTTATCAGCTATGAACAACTTATTACAATCAGAACCATTTTTCCGAAAATTATTTTTTTTCTCGGAATCATTGCTTTTCTCAGTGTATTTTTGTACGGCATTGGAAGTTTGTTTCAAATGGAACAGGTAAGTCCCGATGCATTTATTCCACAATCCTTAGATAGCTTGCCTAAACCAGACTCGTGGTTAAGCATTTTGTCGCCGGTGTTTGTTTTCCTTTATGCCTGCTCATTTTTGCCAATAGCGGTTATGTTTTCTGTTGTAAAATTCAAAACAAACCCATTTGCATCGGTACTTGCCGGATGTATTCTTTTGCTTAGTTTCTTTATCGAAATTATAAATGTGCTTCCAATGATTTCGTTTATGATTGCGCCAAAACAAAGCGCAGCCATTTCGCCCGAAATTATGCTTTACCTTCGCTAAACAGATGCTATTCGGTTTTTATCCTACGATGTGGCAGGATTTACATTAGCTTATATGGGATTGTTTGTTTTTGCATTAGCATTTTTCAAAACCAATCGATGGTTTTCGTACCTGACCTTAGCAAGCATAGTGCTTTTTATTGCCAATGTTCCATTTCTTTGGATTTCTCCAACTATGGCAGTAGTTCTAATGGCTTTTTCTATCTTTGCATTTTCGTTACTGCCACTTTTTATGGTTCGGATGATTATTAAGGATGTAAAAGTCACAGATCAATTGTAAAAAACTTTAATAATCCGATTTTTATCATAAATGATTGAAACAGAAAGATTATCAATATTCCCATTAAGCAGGGAAGAGCTCAGTTTGTATTGTGAAACTCCTGAAAATTTAGTTCAACTATTAGGTCTTCAACTTCCGGTAGCGCCACTTGACAATGAATTGAAGGACGCTATCAAAAATAGTTTTTTGCCGTATCTACAGGATAAAAATGAATACTTTCTGTTTCATACCTTATGGATAATAGTTGAGAAAAGCCAAAAATGTATAATTGGCGGAATATGCTTTCATGGTGAACCAAACGAAAACGGAGAAGTTGAAATTGGATATGGCATTGATAAGCCTTTTCAGAATAATGGTTATATGACTGAAACCATTGTTGAATTTATTAGTTGGTGTAAAACGCAAGATAAAATTAAATCTATCATTGCAGAAACAGATATAGATAATTTATCTTCGATACAAGTCCTGAAAAAATGCGGATTTGAAAAGAAAACTTTTTCTGATTCAAATCTTATTTTCAGTTGCGAACTTTATTAATTTTTTAAAATACATATTATGAATAGCTTAATTGCCTGCTGCGGAATAAATTGTGCCGAGTGCGATGCTCGCATAGCCACATTAAATAACGATGATGAACTACGCAAAACCATTGCCGAAAAATGGAAAACCGAGTATGGTAACGAAGCAATAACTGCTGAAATGATAAACTGTACAGGTTGCAATGCCGAAGGTGCAAAAATCGGGCATTGTGCCGAATGCGAAATGCGTATTTGCGCTCATGACAAAGGTTTTACAACATGTGCCGAGTGTGAAGTATTTGATACATGCGAAATTATCAACGGATTTCATGCTTTTGTTCCTCAGGCTAAGGAAAATCTTATTGCAATCCGGTAAAAAAAATTTAGCCTTCCTAACTTTTCCAAAGTTAAAAACTTTGGAAAAGTTGTAATTAAAAAGTCTTTGTTCTTTAATCCTTATTCTTTGCTCTCGATTTATGAAACAAGATTGGAAAAAATCAGAAAAACAGTTTTACTCTCCTAAAAATGAGCCAATAAAAGTAACGATTCCCGCTATGAGCTTTTTCACCGTTCAGGGCGAAGGCAATCCGAACAATCCTGAATTCGGTGAATATATCAGCGTGTTATATGCCCTTTCGTATGGCGTAAAAATGTCTCCCAAGCAAGGTTTTACACCTGACAACTACTTTGAATACAGCATTTATCCGCTCGAAGGTTTGTGGGATTTAAAAGAAGAAGCACGTGCAAAATCGATGGAGTTTATCGACAAAGACGCACTGGTTTTCAACTTGATGATTCGTCAGCCCGAATTTGTAACGCCCGAATTTGCAGCCGAAGTAATTAGACGCATTAGCAAAAAGAAACCACATCCATTACTTGCAAAAGTAAAGTTTGAAACTATTACCGAAGGCGATTGTGTTCAAATGCTCCACATTGGAAGTTACGATGATGAACCTGCCAGTTTTGCCCGAATGGAAGCTTATGCAGAAGCCAATGGACTGAAACGACAAAGTAAGATTCACCGAGAAATTTATCTGAGTGATGCAAGGAAAACTGCTCCTGACAAATTGAGAACGATACTTCGGTTTTTAGTTGAATAATATTAAAAAAGGATTGCCCCAATTCACATGGAGCAATCCTTCTTTTAATTACAACTTCCTACCAATGTAAAAAACATATCCGTAATACGCTTTGTATTGCTGATACATTTTTTCTTCGTGGATAAGATTTTCCAACAACTCTTTAGCCATTTGGTTGTCAGGATATTTTTCTCTGAAAACTCTTTGAGCTTCCACCTGCGGTTTGTAAAAAACGTCTGTCCAACTATACTCCGGCAAACAGAATGCCGCTATAGGAATGTAACCTGCTTTTTGAAGTTGAGCTATTTTCACAGGAATAGTATCAATTTCGGGATAAGCTTCGTTCCAAAAATCGTTAATTTCGGCTGGACGTTCGTCCGTAAACCACGATGCTTCGGTAACAGCAATGTATCCGCCTTTTTTCAGGTAGTTGCGCCATTCGTTTATGCCGCGTTCGAAACCAATGTTATAAATTGCTCCTTCCGACCAAATAAGGTCTAACTCTTCCGCCTGAAATGGTAGCGCGTCCATTGAACCAACTATCCCTTTTACCCGATTTTGCAAATTCAGACTTGCTGCATTTTGGTTAAACCGATCGATAAAACCGGGAAACAAATCTAATCCTATCACTTCTCCGGTAGTATGTTGTGCGAGTGTCATGGTTTGTCCGCCTGTTCCGCAACCTAAATCGGCAATTACTGATTGTTCCGTAAGATTGTCTATAAAACCAAGGGCTTTAAGTGTCGAATCCTCACTTCCGGGTCCCTGACGTTCGATACTTGAAAAATATTCGCAGATTAAACTAAAATCAAATTCGTGAATGTTTTTATATTCTTCGTTACTCATGATACTAAAGTTTTATGAGTCGAAGCGTTGCAAAAATGCATATAGCTTCAACTTTATTATTATTTAAAAAAAATATGATGAAAAACCCAGACAAGAATATGCCTGAGAAAACGAGGGGATAATCACTTTGCAAATGCAACAATGATTATTTACTTTACCAAATCCGAAATTAAATTAAACATCCAATTGTTTTAGTTGGTGCAAAGATAAATCATTTTTATAAACTCATAGTTATCTATTCAATAAATATATTTAAATCAAGGTTTTTCAATCAAATAAAATAAAATTCATATTTGCTGATGTACTCATCGCCTATTTTCCGTCATTCAAAGTATTTTTGGTGGTAATTTGCAATTTTTCTGCTTAATTTTGCACCTGAAATTGAAAATCAAGATATTATGCCACTAAAATTTCTCAAAAAAACATATTCGGGCTACCATAAGCCCGGCGGACAAAAAGAATTGCTGGCACTGGCTTTACCTATGATTATATCCACCGCCTGCGATGGTGTAATGACCTTTACCGACCGTCTTTTTCTTGCCAAAGTAGGTTCGGAACAAATGAATGCTTCATTAGCAGGAGGAATTTCTCTTCAAGTGCTTACGTTCTTTTTTATAGGTCTTATTGGTTACTCTACCGCGCTTGTGGCGCAGTACATGGGCGCAGGCGAACCTCAAAATTCATCCAAAAGCACATTTCAGGGAATTTTAATCACAATGATAGCCTGGCCTGTCATACTTTTGGCTCAACCTTTCTTAGTTAATGTTTTTGATTGGATGAATACACCTGTATCGCAGATTGATTATCAGATTAAGTATATCTCCATTTTGGCATGGGGAAGTGTTTTTGCACTGCTGCGTCATACATTAAGCTGCTATTTTGTAGGAATTGGGCGGTCAAAAATTGTAATGCAGGCAACTGTTGCAGCTATGATTACCAATGTGGTACTTGATTATATCCTGATTTTTGGAAAGTTTGGTTTTCAGCCAATGGGAATCGGAGGAGCAGCCCTGGCAACAGTATCAGGATCGGTTGTTGCAACAGTAATTCTTTTCTCGGCTTATTTCGCAAAAAGAAATAATCACAGTTTTTCGGTCAATAAATCGTTCCGATTTTCGCCTGAAATAATGAAAAAACTGCTTTATTTCGGCTCTCCTGCCGGATTGGAAATGTTTCTGAATTTTATTGCATTCTTCATTATGATTGCACTATTTCAGAGCCAGGGTGATGTGGCTTCTACCGCTACTACTATTATGTTTAACTGGGATTTGGTTTCATTTATCCCGCTGATTGGTATCGAAACAAGTGTAACAAGTCTCGTTGGACGTTATATGGGAGCAGGTCGTCCGCAAGTAGCGCATCGGGCGGCATTATCTGGCATAAAAACGGGTATTATTTACTCAATTGTTATTCTGATACTGTTTATTTTTATTCCCAAAACTTTGGTTTTAGTTTTTCAACCCGACATGCCAAGTACTGTTTTCGATGAAGCATTGCCTATCGCTGTTAAAATGATTCAGATTGCCTCGCTTTATGTTTTGCTTGAAGCAGTAATGATTGCAATAATAGGTGCTTTGCGAGGTGCCGGCGATACTCATTTTACAATGATAGTTTCGGTTATTACCCACTGGACATTTGTACCTCTATTGTATGTCTGCCTCAATGTGTTTCATTTTTCGATACCGCTGAGTTGGTTTATACTGGTTCTTTTCTTTTTGGTTTTCAGCGTGATACTTGTTCTGCGTTTCCGAAGTGGAAAATGGAAGAAAATTCGGGTGGTGGGACAGGTTGATTATTTTGATTCAAGATACATATTTTGATAATTTCATATTGTTTAATGTTTAAGTAGAATCATAAATCCATATTTCATTTAATAAAAGAAGATCACAATCCAAAATAAGCATTCCATAGAGAAGATTCAGTCATTCAGCTAATAAAAATTCAGTAGTCCAATTAGTTAAATTAAGTTTGCATCGAAATTTAAACATAATTCATTTACGCTTTATGAAAAAAGTAAATCAAACCACGTTATTTCTTATTCTCACTTTCGTAATCAGTTTTTCAATTGCCGGAATTTACCGGCTGTTTGTGGGAAATCAGACAGGCACTATCAGCTACACTATTCTTGGAACGGTATATATGTTTATACCAATGCTTTGTGTTTTTATTGTAAAAAAACTTATTCATGGCGAGAAACTCCGTGATGATTTGAAAATATCATTCAAACTCAATAAATGGTTTTTTGCTGCATGGCTCATAATGCCGGTTGCAACTTTTCTGGCTTTAGGGATTAGTCTTCTTTTTCCCGAAGTACAATACAATGCTGATATGACAGGATTAGCTGAACGCTTTGCAACTATGACTTCGCCTGAACAATTGGAGCAAATGAAAGCGCAAATAGCAGAACTTCCTATCAGTCCGATTTGGATAATACTAATTATGGGACTTTTTGCAGGTATTACCGTGAATGGTATTGCTGCATTTGGCGAAGAAATAGGCTGGCGTGGATTTTTGCAGTATCAGTTCCGCAACATGAGTTTTTTAAAAGCCTCAGTTTTAATTGGATTTATTTGGGGAATCTGGCATGCACCACTTATTTTAATGGGACATAACTACCCCCAACATCCACAAATAGGAGTTTTTATGATGGTACTTTTGTGTATAATTCTCACGCCAATATTGTTGTATTTTACTATTAAAGCAAAATCGGTTATTGCAGCAGCTATTCTGCATGGTACTATGAATGCCACAGTTACAATCTCAATTTTTCCAATTACAGGCGGAAATGATTTACTCACCGGAATGCCGGGACTTTCGGGAATGCTTGGAATTACATTAATATTGGAAATTTTATTTATTTACGATCAGTTTATAAGTAAAGACAAAATAATGACTACTGTGATAGAGCGCTAAATTTGTGCGACAGAGGATGTTTTATGCAAAAAATCTAACATTTATTATGTAATATATAATTTATAGTTTGATATCAATTTTCAAATTTTCAAACTTTATAAACTTTATAAACTACATTCAATTATGATTGTAACAACCACAGAAACAATTCCAAACAGGGAAATTGAACAGATTTTAGGTATAGCTCGCGGAAGTACCGTAAGAGCACGTAATATCGGCAACGACATTATGGCAAGTCTGAAAAATATTGTAGGTGGCGAAGTGGAAGAATACACACGACTTCAAGCCGAATCGCGCGAACAGGCTATGCAGCGCATGGTACAGGATGCTCAAAAACTTGGCGCTGATGCCATAGTGAGTTTTCGAATTACCTCATCAATGGTAATGCAGGGAGCTTCCGAAATTCTGGCTTACGGCTCAGCGGTAAAACTTAAATAATAAGTAAAATGGGAATCGCAGCATCTTTAATTGTTGGTATTTATGTAATCAGCACACTAATTGCGGTTGTGCTGATTATTTATTTGATTATTAAACGACGGAATCGAAAAAAAACGGAAGATTTTGAGAAAAGGGAAAACTAACTAATGTGCTAATATGCTAATTCCGCTTTGCGGAATGTCCACTTCGTTACCATATGCCAATCGTAGTGAAACGAAGATTCCGCTTCCGGAATGTGCCAATATGCCAATTAAATATTAAATGACATAGATTGTTTTATCTACCTTACAAATTTGAATATTTTTTCAATTCTGTTTATCCCCATTTTCTGTTTGTTTGCCGGTTTTTTCTCATTGTTGGTAGATTTTTGATTTATCCGCTTAAATAGATATTATAGTTTTGTTTCGATTTTTTTTCATTGGATTTATTCGGAAAATTAAATCGACTTGAACATTTAATCATCAAAAAATCTTAATGTAAGATTCACATTCTTGAGACGAAATTTTAATTATTAAAGTACAATTTTACGAATTTTGAAATCAAAACTTTAATACACAGCAAAATGAGAAAAAAGATTATTATTATCGGTGGCGGAGTAGCGGGTTTATCAGCCGGAATTTATGCTGCCATGAACAATTTTGATACTGAGATTGTGGAAATGAGCGCCATTGCAGGCGGTCAGTGTACTGCCTGGGAACGTAAAAAATACCATTTCGACTACTGTTTGCATTGGCTTGTAGGAACATCGAAAGGCGCATTTAATCATATCTGGAAAGAAACAAATGTTCTGAATGACACCACAGAAGTAATCGATCATAAAATTCATTCTCAAATAATTGACAATGATGGGAATGTTTTTACCATTTATACTGATATAAATCGGTGGGAAAAATATCTTCTTGAATATTCTCCCGAAGATGCAATTCCAATCAAGAAAATGTGCGATGAAATGCGCAAAAGCGGTAATTTAGAGCCTTTTGCGCTTCCACCTCAATTGCGAAGCCCTCTTGATTACGTTAAAATCCTGCCTCAAATGATGCCGGTAATGAATTTGGTTCGTAAATACGGTAGAATTAGCTGTGAAGAGTATTTTGCAAAATTGAATTTCAAATCGGAAAAACTAAATACAGTATTAAATACTCTTTATGGTGGCAGAAATTTTTCAGCCCTGGCTTTTATTTTTATGTTAGGCTGGTTTCATCAGAAAAACGCAGGTTATATAAAAGGAGGTTCCTATCCGTTGGCACAGCGCATGGTGGAAAAATTCCAAAAGCTTGGCGGAAAATTAAGGTATAAATCCAAAGTGGAAAAAATATTCGTGGAAAATAACACCGCAAAAGGAGTAATTCTTGAAAGCGGAAAAACTATTCTTGCAGATTATGTTATTAGCGCTGCCGATGGTTATACTACCATTTTCAAAATGCTGAATGGAGAATATGTTTCGAAAGAAATTGAATACGCTTACAAAAACTGGGAACTCTTCACGCCGATTGTTCAGGTTTCGTTTGGAATTAACAAAGACATTTCGTATGAAAGTCCGATAAAAATTTACACCACAAAAGATTTAAAAATCGGAAAAACTAAACTCGAAAAAGGCTATAGCATAATGAATTACGGTTTTGATTTAACTATGGCACCTGTAGGTAAAACCACTATTGTAATGAGGTATGAAAGCCCATGGAAAGATTGGGAAAACATAGACGAACCAACCTATAAAGCTGAAAAAATTGCCATACTGAAAGATGGAACAGCCTTACTCGAAAAAACATACCCGGGTATAAGTGAGTTTATTGAAGTTGCTGATGTAGCTACTCCTTTAACGGATGTTCGTTACACAGGTGTTTTGAATGGCGCTTACGAAGGTTTTCTACCATCGAAAGAAAACATGATGAAAAGTTTGGATATGCAGTTACCAAAACTCAAAAACTTTTATATGGCTGGTCAATGGTTGTTCCCTGGCGGTGGACTTCCACCATCGGCTCAAACCGGAAAATGGACTGTACAATTAATTTGCAAAAAAGAAAAACAGAAATTCAATGTAATATAGCATTTTTGAGTTATTGAGTCAAACGTTCAAGCTTAATTTTCCTGCTTATATCTTCCAATTAAGGGTATTCACCATAAATCATTTTCCCCACACATTTTATCAGCATAATTTCGCAACTGAAAATATGCTGATATTTTAAAAATTTAACACAAGCACAATATGGACAAGAAAATTCTGGCAATAATTGGCAGCCATAATAATAACGAAGAATCGAACACGGTTTCATTGGCAAAATTGCTAATAAGTAAAATTTCAAATATTTACGATGATGTAACTGCTGAAGTTATTGTATTGGGTGAGCAAAACATAGATTTTTGTAAAGGCTGTATGAATTGCACAAAAGTTGGCAAATGCTGTATCGATGACGACATGCAACATATAATTCGAAAACTGCACGAAGCTGATGCAATTATTCTCGGCTCGCCGGTTCACATATCACACGTAAGCGGTATCTACAAAAATTTCTTAGACAGGATTTTTGTGTATATGCATACTTTCGAGTTTTTCGGAAAACCTTATGTAAGCATTGTTAGCACCAATGGCAGTGGGGAAGATGATACATTGAAGTATATGAATCACACCGCTTTACTTCTCGGAATGATTCATCAGGGTTCTTTGGTCAAATTCAATAACGAACCACTTGATATTGAAAGAGCAAATATTATTGCATGGAAAATTGCCGATATTTTTTCGGGCGAAGAAAAGTTAAAACCAACGCTGAAAAACTTTTTATATTTCAGGAGTATGAAAAAAATTATTCGCGAAAATACAAACTATTTTGAACATGAGCACAAAGTTTGGCAAAAACGCGGTTGGTACAATCTTTCGTACCGGGAAGTTTTTAATCATCAAACAGCCAATTAATTTGCAGATATAATGAACAATAGTGTGTTATATATTTAGTTAAATAATTGAAAATCAACTAATTATCTCA
>CAYONE010000069.1:0-23907 GCA_964405245.1 uncultured Paludibacter sp. | reverse complement strand
GCGAAGTTTTGCCTGATTAAAGAATATATCCGAAAGGACAATTGATCACATATTCGTAATATTGTAATAAAAATAATATGCCGGCTAATCCGTATTAACGGAAAAACCGGCATTTTTATCGTGTAATTTTTTTAATTGGAGTATCTAAAACATTCCATTTCCGCCGCCCATAGGAGGCATTCCTCCTCCTCCACCTTCACGCATTCTGCCACTGCCACGCATTCCCGGTCCAAATCGTTCATCTCGGCGGAAATCGTTTTGGCTTGCTCCTCCGGCAAAACGGTTGATACGATAGCTGAATGAAAGAATGAAATACGAAGGCAATGTGTTATAACTGTTAAACTGTACATAATTATCGCCAACAGTTTGGCGTATATTCAGTCGCTGGCGTAACAGGTCATTTGCCTTGAGAGATAATGTACCGCGATTTTTGAAAACTGATTTGTCAACAGATGCATTCCATAGAATTTCGCTTTGATCCATATTAATGGCATAACCCGCACGGTCGGAATAACTAATATCTGAACTTATAGTAAAGTTATATGGTAAACGCAATACCAAATTTCCTCTGGCTGACCAGTCGTAAGTTTCGGTAACTTCATTTTTCAGGTTATTGAGCGAATTCGAATACCCGATTCTGCCTCTAATGCCGAGTTCAATAATATCGTGGGTTAATGTTAAGGCAATTTCTTCGGATGCATTGTAATAGCGAGTTTTGCTCAAATCGCCCAGAATCAAATGTTCGATATTAATATCATCAATATTTACATTACGCGACACATAACTGTAATTGGTACGATAACCGATATTAGAACTTGTATTGAAATGCAAACGTTTCTGAATTATCGGTGTATTATACATTACATTTCCATTTAAATTTACCGGAATTTCTTCAGAATTAATCGTTTGGTTATACTGTTTTAGCGTGTTGTCATAAATACGGTTCGAAACCAACGCATCTTTGGTGGCGCTTGCATTCAGAAAAGTATTGAACGAAGAAAATGTTTTATCATTGAATCTACTGTACATCAACCGGAAATTATGCGAAAAGGAAGGATTCAGACCCGGATTTCCCACTGTTTCCGACATAAGGTCGGAGTTATTTTTTACAGGTTGCATTTGGTCGATAGAGGGTTGCTCAGTCCGTCCGCGGTAATCGATGCGGGCAAATTCCTTTTTGCCGAAATTGTACTGAAATCTACCTGTAGGGGCAAAGTTGAATACGCTATAAGTTGTATCACGTACAAAACCATTGCCATAAATTCTAAGATTTTTAGTTTGCGAAGGTTCTGCGTTCAATCCGAGCATTATGTTGTAATTCTGTTCCGTGTATCGGTAATTCAGTTCGAGTGATTCGCTTAAAAATCTGTTTTCGAAATTGTTGCTGTATTCTTCGTTCAGTGTTGTGTAGTTATCTCTGCGTTCCGTAAAATTACTTCCGGCATCGCGAAAATATTGATTTTTTACCGAAGTAGTATTGTTGTTATTAATAGACAATGCTGTTTCGAGCATGTTTTTATTATTCCAGAGAGGTTCAACAAACGACATACGCAAACTTGTATTAAATCTGTTTGAACTGTTTTCGGTAAACTGATCAAGCAGAGTGGTTTTATCTTTTGTATATTTTTCTGAATTATTAAAACTTTCACTTTCGTTCTCAGAAAAATTGGTTCGTAAATTTGCAGTAAAACTTCTTCCGCGTTTCGAGGTAAATTTTCGATTGTAAATAACGCTAAAACCACCTGATACAGAATTATTAGCACCATCATTTTTAGAATTTCCCCAACTTGTGGAATCACCTTCGGTTTTGTATGAATATTCTCTTTGAGTTTCTGAAATTCCTGAAGTAAAATTCATATTCGGTTGAAAAATAATAGTGTTCAGGCTGTCAATTTTCCATTCAACTTCAAGTCTTAAGTTTGCCGACCATCTGTCGTTCATCGATGAGTATTCCGATAAATCGTTGTAAGTGGTTTCCTTCAGGTAACTTGTGCGGTTACTTTCATTTTGACTTATATTATTTGAGTGATTTATGCTTGCATCGCCGCCGATTTTAAAATTATCATTGAGAATAGTATTGTTATTTATACCAAAATTTTGCGATGTGGTTATACCTGCATTTGCTCCACCTCCCCACGAGCCTCTTCCCCGGCTTGCTCTCGATGTATTGAGATTGTTACCACCGAGGTTTATGGAATTCTGCATATTGCCATTCATAATATTTAAAGAAGCATTTCCATCGTAACGAAAATCGTTATTTACATCTATTCCTGCGCCTGCATTAATATTTCCGAATGTTCCTTTGCGTCGGCTGGCTTTGGTTGTAAGATTAATGATACGCTCTGTTTCGTTATCTTCAAAACCTGTGAGTTGAGCCATTTCCGATTTTTGTTCCACTACCTGAATTTTCTCAATCATATCTGCCGGAAGATTCTTTGTAGCCTGTTCTATATCGCCATCAAAAAACTTCTTTCCATCAACCCTGATACGTTTAATGTCTTGTCCGTGAACAGTGATTTTTCCCTCCGCGCTTATTTCTACTCCGGGAAGTTTTTTCAGTAAATCTTCTACCACAGCATTATCGGGAGTTTTAAATGCTGTGGCATTATATTCAAGCGTATCGCCCTTCACCACCAATTGAGCAGCCGTACCTTTTACTTCAACTTCGTTGAGCGCTTTTACATTTTCTGCAAGTTGAATATTTTTAAGGATAATATCGCGGTTTTCCATTTTTATTGCTTGCCGATAATCATTGTAACCAACTGTGCTTACAATCAGAACATAATTTCCGGGTTTAATTTTGCTTAAAGTAAAGCCACCTTTCACATCAGTCTGTGCACCTTGCACGAGCGTTGAATCGGTTGTTTTTAGCAATCGTACAGTTGCCATTTCGAGTGCAAGACCGTTTTTTGAATCGAAAACTGTGGATTGAATACTGCGTTGCGCAAACATTAAAAGACTGGAAAATAACAAAGTGGCTAAGATGAGATTTTTTTTCATTTGATATTTGTAACTTGAAATGTATTAGTTTGATTAAATACTACTTTTATTGAAAATTTGAAAATACTATAAAACAAAACATTAGAATGCTTCTAATACATTTTTTTTAGTATTAAAGCACGAAAAATGTTATTTACAACAAAAATAAAGACAACATTTGAGGTAAAAGGTTTAATGCTTTTGTAAATATATTTCATTAATTTGAATTTAATAACAATTTAAACTGATAAATGCTGATACACAATAGTTTTGTAGAATATTTTTTGTTAATAGTTAAGTTTATGTAATTATTCAATCCAGTAAATTTAAAGTATTGAACTAAAGAAATAACTTTGGACGTTAAACATTTCCTTCTTTAAAACTGATAATTATTTTATAAAACTATGAAACGTAATACTCTGACGATAATTGCCTGTTTTTTGTTAATTATTTCGGGGAGTGGACACAACTATTCAGGGTTGGTTTTAAATAAAACCACAGGAAAACCTGTTGAATATGTAAATATCGGCATTCCGGGTAAAAATTTCGGAACGGTTTCCGATGCAATCGGGCATTTCAAATTAAGTATCGATACAACTATATTTAACGATACCTTGATGTTTTCTTGTATAGGCTTCGAACCGTATTTTGCCAAAGTATCCGATTTCCTTAAAACAAATCCTGAAGCTGTTTTTCTGAATGAAAAAACATACAACTTGAAAGAAGTGGATGTGCGTTACAGAGAGTTCAGAGAAAAGGTTTTAGGTGTTACATCGGCTAATAAAAAAATGGCTGCCGGATTCGCGAAGAATCTGTTAGGATATGAATGTGGTATTTTTATGCGAAACAAAAAACACGCATTGATAAAAAAGGTAAGAATAAATATTTCACATTGCAGTTACGATTCAATTTTTTATCGGATAAATATTTATCAGACATTAGGAAAAAGCAAAACAAAAGTCAGTTTTGAGAACATTTTACAGGAGCCAATTTATATAAAACTGCCAAAAGAATGTGTAAAGGAAACTATTGAGGTTGATATTTCTTCAAAACGTATATTTGTTGAAAGTGATTTTCTTGTAACACTCGAACATGTGAAAGATCTTGGTGAGGGTGGTTTGTATTTTTGCGCGGGTTTGTCGCATAAAACATTTTTCAGGAAAACCAGTCAGGGAACCTGGAACACAGTGCCAATTGGTGTGAGCATCAATGTGATTGCTGATGTAGAAAAATAAATTCTACACAACGATAAATAAACCAAAAAGTTTCTGTTTTGTGCAATTTTAGGAATTAAAAGTTGAATCTTTGAACAGAATCATTCTTAAAATATAATTCCATAAAAAAATCAAAAAATATTTGTAAACATACCAAATTTTGGTATATTTGGAGTGAATATTAAAATTAAGAAAATGGGAAAAAACACATCGATTCTACTTGGCGATTATTTTGAAAATTTCGTCAATGAAAAAGTCCGCACCGGAAAATATACTTCGGTGAGCGAAATAGTTAGAACAGCCTTACGCTTGTTAGAAACGGAAGAAAATAAATCAAAGGTTTTAATCAGCGAATTAGAAATTGGAGAAAAAAGCGGAATGATAAAAAACTTTGACAGAAATGAGAATTTGAGAAAACTTCACGCTCAACACTTAAATAAATGAAATACGAAATAAGTGAGAAAGCAAATGTAGATATAGAAAATATATGGTTATTTACGTATGAAAATTGGTCACAAGAGCAAGCCGACAGATATTACAATTTGATAATGGATGAAATCGAATATATTTCTGAAAACTTTGAAAGTGGAATCTCAAGAGATTATTTAAGAAAAGGCTACTGTTCGACAAGAGTAAAATCACATATAATATTCTATAAAAAATCTCCTATAAATACTGTAGAAATCATCAGGATTCTTCATCAAAAAATGGATGTTGAAAGCAGAATGAACGACTAAACTAAAAACTTTACACATACGCCTATGTGCATTTAACAGGTATTCGGTATTTTGCAACATTTGCGCCTTCCTGCTGTAGGTAAGCCAGCATCGGCTATGTTGATTTTTTATTTCACTTTGTCCTGCCATTGGAGAGATAAAATTCCCATAGCCTGGGGTATTGTTATATTCTGAAGAAAACCTGTATCTTTGCAGTTTCAAACTAAAAATATGAAATTTAACGAACTTCCGCTTTGCGAAGAAGTGCTTCAGGGACTTGATGCAATGAACTTTGTAGAAGCAACTCCGGTACAAGAGCAAACCATTCCCGTAATTTTAGCCAAAAAAGATGTAATTGCCTGCGCGCAAACCGGAACAGGAAAAACCGCTGCATTTATTTTACCCTTACTGCATAATTTGCAAACAGAACCACATGTTTCTGATAAGGTAAATGCCGTAATAATGGCTCCAACGCGCGAACTTGCACAGCAAATCGATCAGCAAATGGAAGGTTTTTCATATTTTACGTCATTCTCGTCGGTGGCGGTTTATGGCGGAAACGATGCTCAGGCTTGGGATGTACAGCGACGTGGACTTTCGAAAGGCGCCGATGTGGTTATAGCAACACCCGGAAGGCTTATTTCTCACATAAATTTATATGATATTGATTTTTCAGGAGTAAAATATTTTATTTTGGATGAAGCCGATCGTATGCTCGATATGGGTTTTTATGATGACATAATGCAGATAGTGAAGAGATTGCCAAAGGAACGCCAAACCATAATGTTTTCGGCTACTATGCCTCCAAAAATCCGGCAATTGGCAAAAACCATTCTACTCGATCCTGTTGAAGTTCGTATTGCCGTATCGCGACCGCCGGAAACCATAATGCAAACTGCATATATTTGCCACGAATATCAGAAACCGGGTATAGTACGTAATTTATTCGTGGCACAAGAACCAAATAAAGTGATTATTTTCAGCGGTTCGAAACTGAAAGTAAAGGAAATTACCAAAACTTTCCGTTCCATGGGTTTATCGGTTGGCGAAATGCATTCCGATCTCGATCAATCGCAACGCGACCATATTATGCACGAGTTTAAAAATAACCGGGTGAGTATTTTAGTGGCAACAGATATTGTTTCGCGGGGAATTGACATTGACGATATTACACTTGTAATAAACTACGATGTACCACATGATGCCGAAGATTACGTTCACCGCATCGGGCGTACTGCACGTGCCAGCGCAGAGGGAATGTCGATAACTTTTGTATCGGAGGAAGAACAACAACGATTTAAACAAATTGAAGATTTTCTCGAAAATGAAATTTATAAAATTCCATTGCCCGTAGAATTGGGCGAAGCGCCGGAATATAATCCGGCTCTACATAGGAATAAAAAATTCAAATCGGGAAAAGGAAAATTTCACAGAAATAAAAAAGGAGGAGGTAAGAGATAGGAAAATGTGCAAATATGCAAATGTGCCAATTTATCAATATGCCAATAAGCCAATGTGAAAATGTGAAAATAGACCAATGAGAAAATTAGTTACGAGGAAACAAGGAAAATGTAAAATGTAAAATGAAGAATGAAGAAATGTAAAATGAAGAAATGTAACTCGCACTTTCTAAGTTTCCCTCCCGATGCTTCGGGGTTCTTACTCTCAACTTTACGAATTTTAAACTTTGGTACTATAAAGCTTCTTTTAGTAATTTGGTTCCGACACTTCGGAATCCCGACACCCTAATTCACATGCCTTGTGTCTACCTAACGGAACCCGAAACGTAGAATAGAAAACACGAAACCCGAAACGCCCCTCTATTCAACAAAATATTTACTTCCTGATGTTTGGAACATTTGGTAGTATTTTCCTTTGAGCGCCATAAGTTCTTCGTGCGTTCCCTGTTCAACAATTTCACCTTTATCGAAAAAATAAATCAGGTCAGCCCATTTTACAGTCGTTAGTCGGTGACTAATGATAACCGCAGTTTTGTTTTCGGCAAGTTTTTTCAGGCTTTCAATTATCTGCATTTCGGAAATGGCATCGAGTGCACTCGAAGGTTCATCCATCAAAATCAGTGGTGCATCGCGATAAAAAGCTCTTGCAAGCGCCAATTTTTGCCACTGACCGATGCTTAGTTCTTCGCTACCTTCAAATAAAGTTCCCAGCATGTTATCAAAACCTTTCGGCAACTTTTCCAAAGTTTCATAAATTCCCGCGTTTTTTGCAGCTTCCTTTGCCTTATCGCTATCGAGGTTGGTTTTTACATTTCCAATTCCGATATTCAGCATAGCGGTTATATTATACAAAGCAAAATCCTGAAAAACAGCCGATGTGTTCCTGCAAATATTTTGTAAACCGATTTCGGTTGCATTAATATTATCAAACAATATTTTTCCCTTTACAGGTTGATAAAATCCGCAAAGCAACTTTATCATGGTAGTTTTGCCTGAACCATTTGCACCTGCAAAAGCTACAGTTTTACCAGCCGGAATGTGTATGTTAACCGATTTAAGCGCTTGCCGTTCGCTTGTTTGGTAGCTAAAACTTACATTCTGAACATCGATACTTTTTGTTAATGTAAATGGTTTTTTATCGGTATTATTCGTAGTATTTTTAAGTTGCAGAACTGAAATCAAATCATTTAAAAAATTATTATCTTCAACAAATTGCGTTATCGAGGAAAATAAATCGTTCAGGACTGAATAGCCACGCTGAAATGCAAAGAAAAATAACACAACGGTTCCGGTAGAAACAGCGCCAGTGTATTTCAGGTAAGAAATAAATGCAAGAGAAACAAAAATCAGTAAAACGGCAAAAACTTGGCTGATAATGCCAAATTTTAATTGCGATTTGTGAAGTTTGAGTTTTTCATCGAAAATTCGTTCCTGAACATTTT
This sequence comes from uncultured Paludibacter sp., assembly GCA_964405245.1. Lineage (GTDB taxonomy): Bacteria > Bacteroidota > Bacteroidia > Bacteroidales > Paludibacteraceae > Paludibacter. The sequence goes on along the minus strand of CAYONE010000069.1, from coordinate 16,096 downwards.
TAAATCTTCGTCTGAAAAAATTACTGAAATCGAAAAGTCGCATTTCCTTGGCAAAAGGAAAAGCAGTAAGCACCCGATTGTAATAGTACATTTCGCGGTCGGTGGCACTTTGCGATATTTTAAGCTGATAAACACGGCGAGCAAACCGGACTTTATGCAAAACGCTTGGAATAGTGGCTAATACCATTACCAAAACTAAATACCATTTTATGGAAATGAAAATGCTAATCAAAAATAAACCTGCGGCTACGGAGCGAATTAAGGTAAGAAAATCGTTAATAATTTTCATCGGACGATAAGAAGCTTCCTGAATTGCCCTGTGCATGGCGTTTTGTTCTTTGGCATTTTCGTAATGTGATAATTCTAAATCAACATGCTTATCGTGTAGTTTTTGGTAAATGTTTTTCGTAACTGATTGCGTGAGTTTTTCCGCAAAAAAACCTCTGATTTCCGATAAAATTCCATTGAGCAGGAAGATGAAAGCTGTAACGCCCAACAATAACCAGAATTGGAACTTTGAATCGTTGAAATTGCCGGTTTGCGCCGACAATAAATCGACAAGTAACTTAATGCAGACAATAATAACAAATGGAAGAATGCCCTGCAATACAGTGATTAGAGCATTTGTTAGCGTAATTTTCTTTGAGTTTTCAGTTACAAGACTGAAATTGTTTTTTATAGAGCGGTATTTTATTATGCCGTTTTTTGAGTAAGAATTCAGACTCGCAAAAATTTGATTGAAGTATGAATCAATTTTTGTGAAATTCATTGCCAAAAACTTCCTGGTTTTCATTTTAAAATCGAGAGGCTTAAATTTTTTGTTTCCACGTTCAATTGATTCTATTTTTCCTTCGAACTGTTTTTCGGTAAAAGGTTTGTCGGGATAAGAGTTCTTATCACCTTTGGTAAGATAAACAGTTTGACCATTTTTATCAAAAATTTTTATGAGCCGATGCGCTATTAATTTATTATGTTCTCGAAAAACAACAATATCGCCTAATTTTAAATCGTGAACCGAACATTTCTTTACAAAACCTACATCACCCTCTTTCAGAGTTGGAAACATACTGTAACCCTGCATGCGAAAACTAAGCATGTTGTTGTCGTTCAGCAACATTTCAGCAAAGTCTAACAGTTGATTATCAGTAATTGGTTTTTTCATTCTTGGATTTTGGTTGTCTTGTTTAGTGTTTTGTATTTCGTGTTTTTGTTTTTTGCATTTACCTTTTTTCCTCGTAACTCGTAACTTGTAACTTGTAACTTGTAACTCGTAACTTGTAACTTGTAACTAATTTTTATTCTTCAATTTTCTCATTTTCTTTCACAAATGCAATCACATTTTTATCAGGCACAAATCCTAAATCGTAAACCTGCAAAAAACGCAGAGCGCTACTGAAAAAATTCAATTGGTTGTTTATCTGATTTTTATCGAAATTATTCTGAATGCAAAAAGCCATCGATCTGGAAATTGCTGCTGCACCCGAAACCTGTTTGATTTTATTTTCAGGCGAATGGCTTATGAGATAAATATACTTTGCAGGTGCTTTTTTCGGTTTATCGTTGTAAAACATCGGTGTGTTGTACACGAAAACCTGTTCATCAATTTCGCGAAGAATTATACGATCATCATTAATTACTGTGCATCCGTTTCTGTTCCAGATACCTGCCATAGTACTTTTACCATTTCCTGAAAAACCGGTAAAAATTCTTCCAATCTCACCATCGAATACACATGAAGCATGCATCATAACCGAACCGGTTTTTTGAGTAAGGTAATGCATCATAATCGGCCCAAACGGATATTTCAGAGGAAGTGAAAAACCATCAGCTTCGGGTTTGCAGTAAAGTTCCCATTCACTCATGTTGGCGTTTAACACAGCAATTTGCTGTAGCTGATTGATATTTTGCTGATCGTACATAGCAAAAATCAATGTTTCGTTTTGTCGGTAAATGCTGTAAAATTTCTGATATTCGTTTTCGGCAATAAACACATGTTCACCAAGCTTAGAAATCAAATCGGGGAAACCTTCGAGGCAGTGTATGATTATGTCAGATTTTTGATTGGCAGGTTCGCATACAAAAGGCAAATATCCTGATTCAAGTTTTACCGGTATAAGAGCTTTTAGTTCGATAATAAATTCTGCAATCGAAAGGTATATGCTATTTCCCATTGAAAGACTGTTACAGTTAGTTTTTTAAAAGTTCAGCAAAAATACGTTCAACAAAGTTTTCAGTATCGCGTCGCGCAATTTTTTCATCTACATCAAAGTTTTCAGTAAGCAATTGCACAATGTCGTCAGTTGTAGTAGTTTCCTCAATATTTTCCCAGATAAATTTTCCGGTTTCGTTCATTGTGAACATTTCGTTCATCTTTGCAACTTTCCCTGTGAGCGGAACGAGTATTAATTCGTTACCCATTTCTCTTACTACAAACCTGTTTTTTTTCTTGTAAATAATATTTAAATGCATAGCTGTATTGTTCTTTTCTGCAAAGATAATTATTTAAAGGTAAAAAATAAAGCCTTCTTACTTCCGAAGGCTGTATTATCTATTTAAAAATAAGAAAAACGCTTTTCATGAGTTCAGATAACGCGACGGAGAACAACCAAACTGCGATTTAAAGCACTTGCTAAAATAGAATGGGTCATTTATCCCAACCATGTACGCAACTTCCGAAACATTGTATTTATATGTTTTGAGTAATTCCGCGGCCTTTTTCATACGTCGAACACGTATGAATTCGTTTGGTGTGTAACCTGTAAGGTATTTAATTTTCTTAAAAAACAGTGTTCTTCCGGTATGCATTATTTGAGCAAACTCGTCAACCGTAAATTCCGGCTCGGTGTAATGCTGTTCAAGTACTTTTTCCACTTCACGAAGAAATGCTGCATCTTTCTCTGGTAAATCAAGTTCACTTGCTTCTAATGTTTCAATCTGCGCGGTATTAAATTGAGAATAATGCTTATGAAGCATTTCACGTTTTTCAATCAGCTTATTCATTTGCAAAAGCAAGTGTTTCATACTGAATGGTTTACTTATATAAGCATCGGCGCCGGCATCTATTGTTTCTGAATTTATTTCGTCGGGTACGTATGCAGTGAGTAAAATTACGGGCACATGGCAGGTGCTAAAATCATCTTTCAGTTTATGCGTAAGTTCAAATCCATTCATACCCGGCATCATTACATCACAAATTATGAGGTCAACATCGGTGTTTAAGGCAAGTTTAAATCCGGTTTCGCCATCTTCAGCAGTATTTACTTCGTAATATGGCGATAACTTGTTTACCAGAAAATCACGGATTTCATCGTTGTCGTCAATAACTAAAACTTTAAATTTAATTCCTACAGCCGGCACATGAGGTATAAAATCGAGCATGGCTTCACTTTCGGAGGACACAAAATAATCGTTGATATTGATACAATTTTCATCTGCATTTTTTGGTGTTTGCTCACATACAAACTCGTCCGACTGATATATACTGCTATCGAGTGAAAGTTCTAAAGTAAATACCGAACCTCCACCTTCATTTTCAGTAAATACCACCTTTCCTTTGTGGAGCGATGCAAATTCTTTAACTAACGAAAGTCCTACTCCTGTTCCGGTTTCTGAGAAATTTATCTGCATAAACCGGCTAAAAAGCAGATTTTGTTTTTCGCGCGGTATTCCTATTCCATTATCTGCGACGCTAATTCTCAGCAACATAGCATTGTCATCGGCTTCTACAATTAAATTAATTTTTCCCCCGCGAGGTGTAAATTTAAAAGCATTGGAAAGAAAATTAAAAACTATTTTATCAACTTTATTTTTGTCTAGATAAACCGGAATCGAATTTCGCGAAGGCAAAAAATTGTATTCAATATTCGATTTTGATGCAACATTCGAAAAACTCGCATAAATTTCTTTCAGAAATGTTACCGAATCAACACGTTGCAAGTTGAGCTTCTGTTTATTGTTCTGAAGTTTCCTGAATTCGAGAAGTTGTTCAATTAACCGCAACATGTGCGAAGTGTTTTTATCCAAATCGCTGATAATATGTTGTACAGGCTCGGACATTTTTAATTTTAATTCATTCAAAGTATCCACACCACCTTTTATAAGCGTTAGCGGCGTTCTGAATTCATGGCTGATATTGGTAAAAAACCTTAATTTATAATCTGTCAATTGTCGTTCAACCTTAACGGCATTGTCAAGAGTGTAAAATTTCAAAATAAGCTTATATGCAATGTATCCAAGTATAATTAGTATAATTAAATAAATAAAATATGCCCAGGCTGAACGCCAAAAAGGCGGACGAATAACAATTTCGAGCGTAGTTTCATTATCATCCCATTCTCCAAGATTGTTTATACTTTTTACTCTGAAAATATATTTCCCAAATGGCACATTACGGTAAGTAGCAATATTATAAGCTCCGGTTGTATTCCATCTTTTTTCATAATTCTCAAGAATAAACATAAATTGATTCGCTTTCGGATCCTGAAAGTCGAGATTGGCAAATTCTATATGAAAAACTTTGTCTGTTGCTGCTAAAATTATTTTCTGCGAATATGAAATTGATTTTTTTAAAGGCGCTCTTTTGTCATCAATACGAGCTTCAGTATCGAAAATAAAGAAACCGGTGAGTGTAACTTTGTTCGACTTTGCCATCGTTTGTTTCAAATCCTGCGGATTGAACAAATAAAAACCATTCATACTACCAAAACACATTCTTCCATCTGAGAGGGTGATACTTGCAGTTTCCGAATAAATATTAGATGAAAAATCGTCGGTAAACTTATAAAACCTGAACAAATTCGATTCAGGATTAAAAGTGTGTAAACCGCTTTCGGTACTAATCCAAAGTATTCCGTTTGCATCTTCCTGAATTGCCATTATATTATCGTTGGCTATTCCTTGTTTATTTTTGTAGGCAATAAATTTACCGTTTCCGTTTTCATCTTCGCCATCAAACAGGTTTAATCCACCGCCGGCAGTTGCAAACCATATGCGTTCTTTCGAATCCTGAAAAATATATCGCACTTCCGGATTGCTCAGGCTATTGGTAATATTATTGTTAAAAGAATAATGCTTAAAAGCTGTTGAATCTTTTAAAAGCTGGTCGGGTTGAAACTTAACTACTCCGTTAGAAGTAGCCAACCAAATTTCACCTTTTGCATCTTCAAAAATATATCGGTTGAAACGAATCCAGTCATCGGTTGTAAAAAAACTTCTGAATCCTTCTGTGCCGCTCCCGTTAGTTTTCACGCATAATCCTGCACCGAATGTGGCAACCCACAAACGTCCTTTACGGTCGAAAAGGACACCAAAAACATTGTTATTCCCTAAACTTCCGGATTTTTCTGTTTTCTGATAGTAAACACTTTGTTTAATATCGCCGTTTTTAAGTTCAATTAGTCCATTCCCGCGTGTACCAAGCCAAACAGAACCCTTATTATCCTGAGTAATGCAGTAAATTTTATAATTGTTAGTTATAAGTGGCGTTTTTTTCGTGAAAGTACTGTCGAATAAATATAAATTTCCCGCTTTTGTTGCAACCCATGTATTCTGATTTCTGTCCTGATACAATGCTCTTATTTCATTAGCATTTTTAACACCATCGGCAGGGTCAGGAAAAAACATTTTTACATTTCTGTTTATAAACGAAAGTTTGTTTATACCCATATTTTCTGTACCAACCCAAATATTATCATTTTTATCCAACAAAACAGAAAGCAGATAATTTGAACTTATTGATTGATTGTTTTTTTCTGATAAATAATGGCTTAATACTCCGTTTTTTTTGTTGTAGCAAAACAGTCCGTTTCCATAAGTAGTAATCCAGATGTTATCATACCTGTCATGCTGAAACTGATAACGCTCTTCATCAATCAATAGTAATACTGATGGAGGAATAAGATTTAGTTTAACAACATTACTGTTTAAGGGATTTATCATCCACACTTTGCCCGAAAAATTATTAATCCACACATTCCCTTCATCATCAGTTCGGGCATTAGGTTGACCATCGATAAACTCACCGATAAACTCCCGATCGCTTTTAAAAGTTTTGGTTTTTAAATCATATAAAAAAACGCCCTTCCTATCGGTAGTAAGAATTATTTTATCGGCTGAGAGTCGTACAGCTTTATTAATCAGAAAATTACTGCCTAAATTTATTTTTTCAGTAATCCTGAGCGAATTTAAATCGAAATAAAAAATTTCACCTTCAACAGAAATTAGTACTATTTTTTGTTGGTACTGAAAAACACTACGGAGGCTCTTAGTGTCGGTTTCGTTTACAGGAAGTTTTTCTACTTTATTGTTTTTTACAATACGAACACCTTTTCCGGTAATAATCCAAATATTATTTTTCGAATCTTCTAAAATATCTCTAACCGAGTTTGATGCTAAAAGATTGTTGTTCATCGAAAATTCTTTCGATTCAGAGGAATTATTATTTATTGCTACTCTTATGCAACCCGAAGTGTTACTTCCCAGCCAGATATTACCATCGCTATCTTCGTAAAATAAATTATGCCGGTTCAAATTATTCAGTTTATTGCTGAATACAAACTTTTCTGTAAAAGGGTTATAACAATGAAAAACATCGCTGTAAGTTCTAATCCAAATATTTTTTGAACTGTCTTCATATAAATCTTTTATTTTTCCACTCGAAAGGGAATTAGATGAATTCGATTCAGGAATCAGGGTTTTAATTTTTATTCCATCAAATCGGTTAAGCCCGTTTAACGAACCAAACCATAAATAACCTGTAGTGTCCTGAAGAATGCAGCGAATGGTATTGTCTGATAATCCATTGTGTGTGGTTAATCTGTCAATAATCGGAAGATTTTCGGCATCCGATTTCACAAAAAACAATGAAAAAACTATTACTAATAATGATATATAAACGGATTTCATGGATTGTACCAGTTTAATTAGAATTAGGCAATTTTTCTGATTTAAAGATAATGCGAAAATATGAATATTAAAATGATTTTGAGCTTTAGTATTTGATTTAATTTAAATTTTAACAACGACAAATTAATTTTATCAGCAAGAATGCATTTTTTATCGGTTTTTTATTTCTATTGTATGGAATTTCAGATGAATGAATTTTTTTACATATTCAGTTCTGAAAAAAAACTGTTATTTTGCTAATGTATTTTTTTACACCAATTGTGGCAAAATAAGAACACATTTTCAAAACTAATAATAAGTATATAATGAAAAGATTAATTTTCAGCGTTTTAATACTTGTACTACTTGGCTTTCAGACAAATGCACAAGAAACAAGTATTGATTTAAGCGGTAACTGGAATTTTGCAATTGACAGGAATGACGAAGGATTAAACCAAAAATGGTATTCGAAAGAATTTGCTCAGGAGACAATAGCTTTACCCGGTTCTATGTCCGAAAATCTAAAAGGTGATGACATTACCCTTGAAACAAAATTTACCGGAAGTATTTACGACAGCTCATGGTATTACAATCCTGCAATGGAAAAATACCGTCAAGCCGGTAATCTGAAAATGCCTTTCTGGCTTACGCCTGCCAAACATTATGTAGGTGCAGCATGGTATAGTCGCGAAGTTGTAATTCCAGCCTCGCTGAAAGGGAAACATTTCCGTTTGTTTTTGGAACAACCCCATTTTATCACGCAGGTTTGGATAAACAATATCTTTATTGGTTCGGGGAACTCTCTTAATACTCCGCATGTTTTCGATTTACCATCAGAAATTAAGCCGGGCAAATACCGCCTCACTGTTCGGGTTGATAATAGTATGAAAACTATCGATGTAGGAGCAAATTCGCACAGCGTAACCGACCACACTCAAGGTAATTGGAACGGTATAGCCGGTAAAATTGAATTACAGGCAATTCAAAAAGTGTTTTTCGATGATATTCAGATTTTTCCTGATGTGAAAAATAAACGGGCAAAGGTGAAAATTGCTGTTAGAAATCTTACAAATTCAAATAACACTGCAACCATTACGCTAAGCGCCTCAAGCTTTAATTCTGATAAAAAACATACCGTTAACGCTCAACCTGTTAAAATCAATCTTATGAAAGCTGATTCAATAACAAATTCTGAAATTTTTATTGATTTTGGCAATGATATGCTTACCTGGGACGAGTTCAATCCTTCGCTTTATATGCTAAATGCGCAGATTAGCATTGGTAAAAATACTTTTAAACGTGATGTTCAGTTTGGTATGCGCGAAATGAGCATCGAAGGAAAATATTTTCTTATCAACGGAAAAAAAATCATGCTCAGGGGAACGGTTGAAAATGCGCTTTTCCCTCTCACGGGTTATTATCCCAATGATGAAGCTTCTTGGGATAGAGTTTTCAGAATTTGCAAGTCTTATGGGCTGAATCATGTCCGTTTTCATTCATGCTCTCCTCCTGAAGCAGCTTTTATTGCAGCTGATAAAATTGGCATATATCTTCAACCCGAAGGTCCGAGCTGGCCTAATCATTCCACACAACTTGGCAGAGGTTTACCCATTGATACTTATCTTCTCGAAGAAACCAAACGTATGACTAAAGCATTCGGGAATTATGCTTCGTTTACATTTTTATCGGCAGGCAACGAACCACGCGGTGCATGGGTGCCATGGGTTACAAAATTTGTGCAATACTGGAAAGCCACCGACACAAGACGACTTTACACAGGCGCTTCGGTTGGGCAAAGCTGGGCATGGCAACCTGCCAATCAATATCATGTAAAAGCCGGCGCTCGCGGATTGAACTGGTCGGGCAATCGTCCGGAAACAATGTCGGATTACCGCGAACGAATTGATTCGATAAAAGTTCCTTATGTTTCACACGAAACCGGTCAATGGTGTGTTTTCCCCAATTTTGACGAAATAAAAAAATACACCGGAGTAACGCGTGCCAGAAACTTTGAACTTTTCAAAGAGAATCTTGCCGATAACGATATGGCGCATTTATCCACCGAATTTCTTATGGCATCCGGAAATTTACAGGCTCTTTGTTACAAACACGAAATTGAACGAACGCTGCGAACTCCCGGTTATGCAGGTTTTCAATTATTGAGTTTGAACGATTATTCCGGGCAGGGTACCGCTCTTGTTGGAGTTCTCGATGCTTTCTGGGATGATAAGCCTTATATGAACGCGGTAAAATTCCGACGGTTTTGTAATACCACAGTACCACTGATTCGCACAAATAAATTTGTTTACCGCGATATTGATACATTAAGCGCGAAGGTAGAAATAGCACATTTTGGAAACGGAACATTGAAAAAAGCAAATGTAGTTTGGAAAATTTTGGACAAATATGGTCTGGAAATAAAAAAAGGAAAATTCCTGAGTATGGATATTCCTGTTGGAAGCAACATTTTTATCAACAATTTGAGTATTCCATTGAATAAATTTAAATCTCCTTCAAAATTCAATCTTGAAATTTCCATTGAAGGCACTGAGTTTGTTAACGATTGGGATTTTTGGGTATATCCATCAGGCTTACCTAATGTTTCTACTGACGGTATTTATATTACTGATACATTCGATGCAAAAGCGCAACAATCACTTAAGGATGGCGGTAAAGTATTAATACTTGCAGCAGGAAAAATAAGTTACGGAAAAGATGTAGTACAATATTATCAGCCGGCATTTTGGAATACTTCATGGTTTAAAATGCGTCCGCCACATACCACAGGAGTACTTGTAAGGAATTATCATCCGGTATTTAAGTATTTCGAAACTGAATCGTGGGGAAATATTCAGTGGTGGGAATTGATTAACAGGTCTCAAACAATGCTTCTTTCTGACTTTCCGGCAGGTTTTGAACCCATAGTGCAACCCATTGATACCTGGTTTATCAACCGTAAGCTTGGTTCATTGATCGAAGCACGTGTTGGCGCCGGAAAACTTATAATTACAACTCTTGATTTAAAAAACGATCTGATAAACAGACCCGTAGCATCTCAGTTATATTATTCATTGCTTAAATATATAAATTCCGATAAATTTCGTCCGGAAGCTGAAGTTAAATCTGAGCAAATTTTTGACTTGTTCCGCAAAACTGCACCACCAGTAAGTTTTTTCACAAAATCAAGCCCTGATGAATTACGTCAGGGAGTAAAATAAAAATGTATAAATACATTTTATTTCCAAATTTGAAAATAAGTAAGTAATCAGAATTAACTTTTAATATCCATATCGTTTAGTTTAGAATAACTATATACACCTAACAGGTTTTAAAAACCTGTTAGGTGTAATCCTGAACAGATAATCAGAAATTCGAATGATATAAACTAATTCAGAACACTATCTTAACTGAATTATCCTGAATTTGACCTGCATTGATTTTTTTAATGCAGGTTTTTTTTATATTTGTGTCAGCTATAAATATCTGATTTATATATCAATGCCAAATATTTAAGCAACACATAATGTATATATTTATTAATAATTGTTGCTAATAACATAACATTTACCGAACTTTTATTTTTTTGCATTTAATGTATAATGTTTTAAATCAGATATTTTATATGGCACATTTTACTATTTTATAGTTCTTAATTTCAAAACCCTTAAAAATATAAATTAAAATTTGAAGATATATTATGTTATTATAACATATTACTAAAAAACAATTTGTATATTTGCACTGTTTTTGTAACATATACAAACTTTTCCCCTATATTGTTTGTTACACATTTAAATTATGAAATAATTTTGTTAATAGTTTGAAAACAATATTTGAAAAGAAAACAATAAATTCAATTTTTATTTCAGAGAATAATAACATAATAAAAGAACTGAAATGGCTTTTACGGCTCAGTTTACACTATAGTATTTTCTGTTTTCTGCAAAGTGTATATTTTCCACAATAGATTATATTATTTATTGGTACGATTTCTAAACTTTTAAAATATCAGAGTATGAAAAAAAATCAATTACAAATTACAAATTTGAAAATGCTGCTGTTGATAACAGTAATGCTTTTCTCTGTTTCGTGGGTGCAGGCTCTGACTTACATTACAACATCTACTAATTGGAGTGCATTATCTCCTCAACCAACTTCTGCTACACAACTAATTGTAAAATCAGGCGCTACATTAACTGTTAATGTGGCAGATGCTGTTTGTGCTTCTATAGGCTTGGGCATGGGCAATGCAGGTGGTGGAGGCGCAGGTGGTGGAACTTTAGCTTTTAGTGCCAATTCTCAGTTGACTGTTTCCGGCACTATAACTATCGGAGGAGTTCAGGGTGGAACAAGCTATACAGGCACAGTTAATATGGCAAATGGAGGAAAATTAATTTGTAATAGTTTTGCTTTGTCAGGTACACAAACAAAAACCTTTACACAGGGTACCGGCACTGTGGAATTACCTGCCACCAACACATTGCCAACCAGTATTGTTACTACTTTCTATAATCTTATTATCAGTGGGGGAACTACTACTTTGGGAACTTCAATAGCGGTTAACGGAACACTTACACAAAACGGAGGTGATATTGCCGTAGGCTCAAACACCCTAACAGTAAACGGCACACATAATGCAGGAACTAACATTGTAACCGGTGCCGGAACATATACAATAGCAAATACAGGAACACTAATTACAGCTAATCTTAATGGAATAACAACTTCCGGAGAAACAGGCACTATTCAAACTACTACCAGAAACTATAATAATACGTCAAATTATGTATTTAATGGTGGAGCCAATCAGGTTTCAGGTAATGGATTACCAGCAACATTGGGAACTGTTACTGTTCAGAATAATTCCGGCGTGTTTAGTCTGACAAATAGTTATACTAATATTAATACATTAAATTTAAGTCCCGGAGCTAAACTTACTGTTATTACCGGGCAAACCGTAAATTCAACCCAACTAAATATTCAGAGCGATGCCAATGGTACAGCAACCATTTTAAATGAAGGAAGTTTTAATCCGACCCAAACCACAGCCCAGCAATATGTAGATACTATTCGTAACTGGTATATGTCACCTGTAGTGGCATCAGCAACTCCAACTGGCACTGGCACAATATATCGTTATCATGAGTACAATAAATCATGGGAAACCGTAAGTTCAGTTGTTGCCGATTCAGGTCATATTGTAATTCCATCAGCAGTAGCCTCTACCTTAACATTTACAGGAACACTGAATGATGGTTCGAGAAGTATAAAATTAACTAATACACCGGGAGCAAAAGCCGGATTTAATTTGGCAGGCAATCCTTATCCATCTTATTTAGATGTTGCAACTCCTGTTAGCGGTAATGCTAATATTGATCAAACAATTTGGTATCGAACTACCTATTCGAATAATAACAAATTATATACTTTCGAAACTTATGGTATTCTTTTAGATGTAGGAACAGATTTAACCGGAAGAGGAGAAGTTACGGGAATTGTAGCTCCAATGCAATCATTCTGGCTAAAAGCCACTACAACTACTAATTTAAGTTTATCAAATACTAACCGTTCTCATGCAGGGGTTACTGCAAATCCCTTAAGAGTCAAAGCAAAAGCAAATGCAGTTAGTCAAACTCTTCGATTAGAAGTTTCTAACGGCTCAAATATTGATCAAACAATTATTGCATTCAACGAAAATGCTTCTGATGCGCTGGATATTTACGATTCTGAAAAATGGTCGAATAATAATGTAGCTATACCTGAGATATTTACAAGTGTTACCGGTAAAGAATTAGTTATAAACGGTATGGCTGCCTCTGAACCTGTTGAATTTGTGAATGTGGGCTTCAGAACCACAGACCCTACTGTTAAAACCTATACAATTACACTCTCTAAAATGAATAATTTTGCACCAGGCACAGAAATAATTCTATACGATGGAGTTACTGCAAACTTTTTAACTTTGGGCGATTCTTATTCATTCCTATCAGGTCCGGTAAACGACCCGAGTCGGTTCACTTTAATTATCAGAGCTCCGGGTGCTATCACTGCCATAAATGATAACAATACCGGCGATGTGAAAATCATATCCAATGAAAAGAATCAAATTTCAATATTTGTAAATACAGCTTTGAATAGTGATGCATCAGTTTCTATTTACAATTTAACCGGCAAGTTAGTAACGAATCAGGCAATAATAACATCGCGAACTCAAATTGAAGTTCAAAAAGGTATTTACCTTGTGCGTGTAACAAATGCTGGCACTTCAACAACGGCAAAAGTAATTATTCAATAATAAAAAAATACAAGATTGAATATGGAAACAACAAAAAAACTATATGAAGCTCCCGCATTTGAGAGCATTGTAGTGGATAACTATATTTCGTTGGTATTAGCAACCAACCCTCCCGGAGGTCCCGGCGAAAGTGGTGGTGGTCAATTTGAAGATAATTGGGTTGAAGAACATTTCTGATTTATCCGAAAGATTTCATTTTAACAAAATTGTATAATTCATAAAAAGCGCTTTGAGTAAATTTAAAAGCGCTTTTTTTTTATTTTATCCGGTAAATTATACTTATTTCCTATTTTTTCAATAATATTTCGAAAAAAAATTGCAGAAGCCAAAATAATTCTGTTTCTTTGCAACTCGTAAAAGAAACGTATTATTTCGTCAGTCTGTATTTAATTCTTATGCTATCCGGATTTTTGCACACCTACGTATTTTACCTGTCTTTTAAAAATAATCAATTATTTATTTTTTACAATTTTATTTTATGAACATTTACGTAGGTAACTTAAGTTACAAAGTTAGAGAAAACGATTTGAAAGAAGTTATGGAAGAGTATGGTCAGGTTGAATCATGCAAAATTATTACCGACAGAGACACACGTCGCTCAAAAGGTTTTGGTTTTGTTGAAATGCCAGACGACGATGCTGCCCGCAAAATGATTGCTGAACTTAACGGCGCTGAATTTGACGGTCGCCCAATGGTTGTTAAAGAAGCTTTGCCAAGAAACTAATTCTCGCTTTTTAATAAACGAATTTAAAAACTTCTGTTGTTCTTGGTAATAACAGAAGTTTTTTTCATCCCTTTATTGCTCGATATAACTCTTTTTACTTCCGATAAAAATCCATTACAGTTAATACCTACTCAACTTTCAAATACCATTCAGGAATAAAAATAGTATTTTTTAATCATGATTTGAAAAAAAACTATCATTTCATGAAATATTTTTTTGATTAATCTACATTAGACATCTTTCAAAAATTAAGCACACCTTAATTATTTAAGAAAATATGATACTTTCTTTACCATAATTCCTATTTTTTGATTACTTTTGTAGCAGATTAAAACTAAAAAAATAATTAAGCAATGAAGTTTCCAGTATCTGACCGTCTGGCTGCATTATCACCTTCGGAGACGTTGGCCATGTCTCAAAAAAGTAATGAACTGAAAGCTCAGGGAATTGATGTTATAAATCTTAGTGTGGGTGAACCTGATTTTTTCACCCCCGATCACATTAAAGAAGCTGCTAAAAAGGCTGTGGATAACAACTTCTCTTTTTATTCCCCTGTTCCGGGGTATCCTGCGCTGCGTAATGCTATATGTGCCAAACTGAAAAACGAAAACGGATTAGATTATAAACCTGAAGAAATTGTTTGTTCCAATGGCGCCAAACAATCGGTTTGCAACGTAATATTAGCAGTTATCAGCAAAGGCGATGAAGTGATAATTCCTGCTCCTTACTGGGTTAGTTACCCCGAAATGGTAACACTTGCCGATGGGGTTTCGGTTTCGGTATATGCCGGCATTGAACAGGATTTCAAAATCACTCCTGCCCAACTTGAAGCAGCCATTACACCCAAAACCAAAGCGTTAATTCTTTGCTCACCCTCCAACCCTACCGGAAGCGTTTACAGCAAAGATGAGTTAAAAGGTTTGGCTGATATTTTGGCAAAATATCCGAACATAATTATAATTTCCGACGAAATTTACGAACACATTAATTATCTGGGAGGTCATGAAAGTATAGCTCAATTTGACGAAGTACGCGACCGCGTGGTAATTGTGAACGGCGTTTCGAAAGGATATGCAATGACAGGATGGCGTTTGGGATGGATTGCCGCGCCGAAATGGATAGCATCCGCTTGCAACACTTTACAGGGACAATACACTTCGGGTCCATGCTCGGTAACCCAGAAAGCAGCCGAAGCTGCTTATACCGGCGATCAACAATGTGTTGCAGACATGCGCGCAGCATTCGAACGTAGAAAAAATTTGGTAGTCAAACTTGCACGTGAAATTCCGGGACTGAAAGTAAACGACCCTCAGGGTGCTTTTTATGTATTTCCTGATGCAAGTTACTATATTGGCAAATCGTTTAATGGCAAAAAAATTGAAAATTCAGGCGACTTAGCCATGTATCTTCTTGAGGTGGGTCATGTTGCTTGCGTGGGTGGTGGCGCTTTCGGCGCTCCCGACTGCATTCGTATGTCGTACGCCACTTCCGACGAAAACTTAGTTAAAGCTTTCAAAAGGATTAAAGAGGCTCTTGGAAAATTAGTATAATTTGTTACGATACATAAATTTAAAAAACGCCCCGAAGTCAATTATGATTTCGGGGCGTTTTGAGTTTCAAAAACGTCTAACTATTTATTTCTCTTCTTTATAAAGATAAGCAGTAAGCATCCAAACCTGTTTTTCCTGTTCGCGCAGGTAATCGCTCAACATTGCCACAGTTACTTCGTCACCAGCTTCGGAGGCAAGAGCCAATATTTTACGTTCAGCGCCTATAAGATAGGCATATGTTTCGAGCACATTGTAAACCGCTTTTTTACCATCGGCTAACGTTTCGGTTTCCTTTACCTTAGCTATTTTCAGGTAATCGCTGAAATTGTGTGTGGGCGTACCATCGAGCATCAAAATACGTTCGGCGATCTCGTCCACCTTCTCGGCTACACTGTTATAATAGGTTTCGAACTGTTCGTGCAATTGAAAAAAACGTTTTCCCTTTACATTCCAGTGAAAGCCACGCAGGTTGGTGTAAAACACCTGAAAATCTGCCAATAATTGTTGCAATGAGTTTACTACTTTGGTAGTATTAGCGGCGTCTAAGCCTGTGTAATCTGTTGTTTTCATATCGTTTATATTTTTATTGATATTAGACTTTATTTCGATTAATATTATATATCGCTGTTATTCAGCGTTATTCTT
>CAYONE010000068.1:0-24058 GCA_964405245.1 uncultured Paludibacter sp. | reverse complement strand
ACAAAAATATGAGATTCTCAGGCATTTTCAATTTTTAAAGTTTCGGATAGTTGTGCTGATTTCTTAATTCCACAAATCCTTGTCAGAATCCACTGATATTGCTTGCCCGATACATACGCGCTTTTTCTTGATTCGTGTTCAAAATGTATGAATTTATAAAATTCACATTGGAGCAATTATAAAGCAGGGGACCTTGTTTACTATGAATCTTCACATTTTCGAAGCTTACCTTATCAACCGGTGACTCGGGAACACCCCAAATTTCTATGGACTGATTGCAATTGGTGGCTACGAGATTTTTAACCTGAATATCGGACCAAGAAGGTGTATTAGGCGTTACTTCCTGTGGTGTATCTTCCTCAATTTTTCGCGGAACTTTAGGATAGTAACTTGTAATGTAAACCGCACAATTCACCCGATTGGCAGTTATGTTGGAATAAACAATATTCGATTCTCCCCCACCTCTGTTACGACCGCTTTTCATTCGAACTGCACTGTCAGTTCCCTCGAATCGACAACTATCCACCAGCACATTTTTAATATTATGGGTATAACTACCAATGGAACAACCATGTCCGTGTCCAAAAAAGCAATTTTTAATAATAATATTATCAGTTCCGGTATCCATGGCAATATTATCGTCGCCGGTTGAAATGCTACAATTTTTAATAACCACATTGGGAGCCCATACATCTATACCATCTGTATTCGGTCCATCTTCTGGACAAGTGATGGTGATGCCATCCACCGTTACTTCCGACGATTTTTTACCTACAGTTATATGTACATTAGGTGCATCAATCAATTTTATTCCCGAAACCAATGCGTTTTTCGTCCCCAGCAATGCAATCAGACAGCCTCGTTTCATAACAGTTGATGTACCTTTTACTTTCCGGTAAGCCTCCCACCAGTCTTTACCCTGACCATCGAGAAGTCCAGAGCCGGTAACAGCTATATTTTTAGCATCCGTAGCAGTTATCAAACTGGCATAAACTCCTTCCTTTCCATTGTTTGGATAACTGCCCGGCTGTATGCCGTTTCCAATACCGTAGGGTAACATTTTTAGTACTGAACCCTTTGACAAGTGGAAGTCCACATTACTTTTCAGCTGAAGTGGACCACATAAAAACACACCCTCAGGCACAATTACCTGTCCACCTCCTGCGGTATTCACCTTATCAATTGCATTTTGAATAAATACTGTATTATCGGCACTCTGAACTGACGCTCCAAGGTCTGTAATATTCACTGCAATACCCTGCGGAATTATCGGTAAATTCACCGAGAAAACGCAGGTACAAACCAACATAAACAGCGAAGTTATAAGCAACTTTTTCATTTTTTATTGTATTGTATTCTGAAATTCCGGTTTCGTATCAACTTTGATTCGTGAAACAAAACATGCTGCAAAAATATCTACAGCATGTTTTTTAGACTATGAATAATTGATATTTGATTTGTATTATTTAGGAAATCTGATCTTTTGAAAAAGGATTATTATTCGCATTATCCATTTGGTTTACACCAAGTTCTTCTCCAGGTCCTGCAAACGGATTTGATTCGAGTGCAAGTGAAATATCATTATCAATATAAATTTTTAAAATTTCGGGAGCAATGTATTTTGATTTATTTTCGATCATCATATCTTTATTGATTTACAAGTTTTTTTACAAATTTTCCACTCTCCGTATTTACTTCAATCAGGTAAATTCCTTGCGATATAACATTGGGAATATGCGTAGTTGCCCCATGTAGTTTTCCGGTAAATTTCAACTGTCCCAACATAGTGTAAACATTGATGACTGAGTGCCGGTCGCTTGCATTCTGACAGTTTATAATCAAATCCTGATTTTCAGCAAAAACGTGCATTGTTTCGATCGGGTTTTTACTCAGCCCTGTTGAAACACCCGCTGATTTGAACAGCAATGTAAAACGGTCACTGGTATTTGCCGCATTGGTAATAAAAGTGTATTCAGATTGTACTGTCAAATCGGTTTCGGTATTCAACTCATTGTCTTTCAAAACAATTTGCATTTCAGGATCAAAATTTTCTGCCTGAATAACTTTCAGGGTAAGCGTATCCACTTTTCCAATTGTATAACCCAATGGAATTTCGGACATACGGTTTGCTTTCGAAAGACCATTCAATGCTACTTTTTCGCTTCCCGAAGTACTGTAAATTTCGGGTAATGATGCGCTGTTGTTACTCATTTTTGGAGAGTCGAACGCATCAAATCCATTTAATGCCAGCTCATCGAAATAAAGCAATGTTTCATCAGCCGAAGTTTTATTGGTCAACTGCAAGCGTAAGCGTTCGCGATCCGAATTATTTTTACGTGGCGCTTTAAGCGGATTGCTTGTTTGATGCGACAATACCAAATCACTATTCAGAGTTAATGTACCTGCACTTACAGCTCTGACCCAGAAAGCCTGCATGGGTGGAATTATTCCTGTTGTTCCCAGCGGTGTTCCTTCACCCGTATGAGCATTGTAAGTCAGGAAAGACCACTGATTACTATTGTTGGTAGTACCGGCATTAGTGCGATACCATACGGTTGGTTCAATTTTAGTCACATTATTATCAACAAATGTTTGTGTCCATGTTAAGTGAGCCGGATATGGATTCCCAATAAGATTAAAGCCGGTTTTCAAAGCGCCGGACTTTGTAAGTGTTATATTCACATTTCCTGTGTTCAACGCACCACCCGCAGGAGTCGTAAAATTAAATGTATCTCCTGCTGAATTTGGCAACACGATATATCCTGTTCCGGGAGTCAAAGTTGCACCCTGTGCTACCGAAAACCAATAAGGACCAACTGCTGAAGGATGATTTCCTGTTTCATCATACTGGTAATACGTAAAACCTGAAGGAGCTGTGGCATTACCAACCGGTGTGGAAACATACCAGTTGCGTGCGTCTTTGAGGTATTGCTGAACCGTAGTTGTACCAGTAACTGAAATATTTCCATTACTAATTATGGTTCCTGTACCAGAAGCATCGCTTTGAATAGTTAGGTTTCCGGTTACTGTCAGCGCTGCTGTAGCCGTATAGTTACCTGATATGTTCAGATTATTGCAACTTGCAGAAGAACTATTTGTCATAGTTATTCCTGCCGGAATCCATATATTCGTTGAAGACGTAGGAGCAGAAACCGGCTTTCCTGTCACACAGACCCCATCGGTAACACTTAGTTTATTTAAATCGGAAATATCACCTGAGGAGGTGGCAATATAATCACCTGCTGCACCGGAAACTAAAGCAGAAGCAGTTATATAAACATTTGCGATAGCAGTACCGTCTACATCTGCGGCATTACCTAATACCGGCGAGCTGGAAGTATCTTCTATCCATCGGATATAAACTCTGTTTTGATTATTGCAAGCCGATGGCAGGGTTGCATTCAGATTAGCCCATCCACTACCATAAACAGATGTAATATCAACAGAATTTATTTGCGTAAAATTGATACTATCTGTTGAATACAACATTTTTATTACTGGGTAAACATGATAAGTTCCTGTGACTTTGGATTTAACCTGAACATCTTTGTAGCCCTGCGTGGAGAATGAAGCCTGATAATAACGTGGTGAAGCAAAGTTTGCTGAAGGATTCCATGTACGTGCACAAGAGTAACTTGCTATTGAACTTGCGAGCCAGGTAGCATTCGTTCCGTTATTTTCATACATTGTAAACATTCCTCTGTTCGTGCTGCTATAATAATAGTCAGCAGGACGTTTTTGACGTGGTTCAGCAGTAACAAAATCCCAACCAGCAATAAATGGAGTCACAGTAAACTGAGGATTTATGGTTGTATTGGCATTTACTGTATAGTTATGTGTTGTGCTGGTCGTAGCATCATCCCATTGATTAAACGTGACAATATTATTACTAACCGCTCCGGCAGTGGCTGTTACAACAGTACCGGTTTCATACATACCATTTGTAGGAGCAGGTGATAATGATATGGTCCCCCAATTTGCCCCTGTACCAGTTTTATTAACAGTAAAAGAGTATGAAGCTATAGATTGAAAAACAGCCTGTATATTCTGTGCTGCATTCATCGTAACTGTATAAGGATTAGCTGCTGACAGATCTGCTCCCGCATTATTAAGATCAATCCACTTTACAAACTGATAACCAAACCCCCTGGTGGCTGTTAATTGTACACTTGCACCAACGGCATTATAATATGTTTGACTTGGATTAGCAGTTATTGTTCCACCTGTACCTGCTCCATTATTACTGGTTACCGATGTAGTGAGTGTAATATTCGGTGTATTTACCGGATCTGATGCAGCTGATTCCAAAGATGGATTGTACCCACTATTTGCTTTAGCCGTAACTGTGAAGGTATAAGAAGTACCTCCCACTAAATCCGAGAAATCATAGTATGTATTTGTAATATCCTGCACTGTAACTGTGCTTGCTCCGCCGTAAAGTTTCACATCGTATTTATCGGCATGTGTTACCGCTGTCCAACTTGCATGAAAAGATCTTGAAGTTATTGTCGACGAACCGGGTTTAGCAGGCGTGTCTAATGTAGGTGTACTTGCAGCACCCACTGTAGCAGAACAAGCAACCGTTTTAGAGGTTCCGCCACTAGCTGTTACTGTAATATTACCAGAGTATGGAGAAGATGCATTTGTAAGAGCAACCTTCATCCTCACATAAACAGTTGTAGAGGGTAAGTCTGTATTTGCAGATCCAAGACTTAGTGAACTTGAGAAAGTTGAATTATCTGAAGATATTTCAAAATTAGTTGGAGCTGTTAAGGTAATTGAAGAACGTGGTACATAGGCCGAAATGGTGAATGATGTTTTAGCTGAAGCTGTAGTTGCCGGATCAGCTCCTTCAACATAACTTAATGATGATAAGCTAATATTACCTGTTCCACCATTTAAATATACTGTTTCGGGATAATACCATCGGGGATCGCCAGATGTAATACGACCTGCAAAATTGGGATCTTTGATTGTATAATCTCCTACGGTAGAAGATGTAAGTGTAGTAGAATTATAGCTTGTAGGAGTTATGAATAAAGCAGTAGAAGCGCCTGAGTAGGCGGTTAAACTAGTAGTAAGCGTTGTATTTGAGTTTAACCAATCCGTTGAGAAATAACATCCAGTGATGGTTTTTGTTGCAGGTGCTGCATATAACCCAACAGATGTTGAAGATAATGTTTTTCCAAAAATACAATTTGTAATAGTCAAATCTTCAGTTGTACCGGGTCTATAAAAGACATTCGTACCTGTTAATATATTATCAAATGTACAATTGCTGATATTTACATTAGCATAACTTGAATTATTCATATAGAACATAGATGCCTGAATGTCATAAAATGTGGAATTTGCAATAGTTGCTGTAGCAGGTGATCCGACTGTATTTGCTAAAGAATAAGTAAGGAAACCATAACCACCCAAATTACGAACAACACTATGATTTACTTTGATATTCTTCACAGTTCCACCACCAGTACGAATTGCTCCATTATAATTCTTAATTACACAAGAATCAACCGTGAATGCACCGACACTCATCCCTGCACCTGGATAAAAAAGATATTGACCAATGGCTGCTGCATCATCAACACCATACATTGTCAATCTTCTCAGGTTTAATGAATCTAAAGCATTCGACGCAGAAACGTTAATCTGGTTTGTCTTCATTGTTGAATTGGCAGTTGCTCCTCTAAAAGTTACAGCTTTTACTGTACTTGGTAATCCTGTAAGATCTGTATTAGCACCACCCTGCCCAGTGTAACTGTCAGGCACAACAAATAATACATTCGTAGCCCCTGTAAGAGCTACCGAATTAGCAGTGATAGATGCTGCGACAGTTTGAGAAGATCCCAACTGGATAACTGTCATTGCAGCAAAAGTTGATGGGTTAATCAATGCTGCTAGTATGAATACTAACAGTAGTTCCAAATTTAATTTTTTCATAAATAATTAATTTCTATAAATTTATTCAAGTACAAAAGTATTTGAATAGCCTACAGTGCATTTTAATTATTTGAGAATAAGTTTGTAGTAATTAGTAAAAAGAATATTCAAAAAAAAATGACCGACTGAAATTTTCAACCGATCATTTATAATTACGTTTATGTTTCTTTATTTTAAAGCATTATCTCTGTATTCGCTGGGCGACATGCCAAATTTTTGTTTAAAACTCCGGCTGAAATAACTCAAATCGTTAAAACCTACCTGAAACGATATTTCGGAGAAATTCAAATCTGTGGATACAATCAGGTCTGCTGCACGCTGGATGCGGTAATCTTTCAGAAACTCTACCGGTGAAATACCAATCATACTTTTGAGTTTTTTGAAAAATGTGGATCTGCCCAAAGCCAAATGAGCTGCAATTTCATCGATGGTAAGTTCCGAATTTTCGATATTTGCATCGATAAAAGTTTTAATCTTCTGAATAAATACGGCGTCCTTCGAATCTGTTTTTATATGACTTGTGTATTGTGCCCCCGGAGTTAATGATGTACGATACAATTCCTGCAACTGTTTTCGTAAGCGGAGTAAATTATCCACTCTTGCCTTGAGATATGCTGCGCTGAATGGTTTCGTTATATAATCGTCAACACCATAATCCAACGCTTCCAGTTTCACATCCATATCGGTGCGAGCTGTCAGCATTATTACAGGTATATGGCTTGTTCTGATATCATCCTTAACTATTTTTGAAAATGCGATACCATCCATTTCGGGCATCATGAAATCTGTTATAATTATGTCCGGAATATCATTTTGCAAAATAACAAGGGCTTGTTTACCATTTTCAGCTTCCAGTACATCAAATTTGTCTATCAGGATTGAAGCCAAAAACTCCCGTAGCTCAGCATTATCTTCTACAATTAAAATCTGCTGTTTATCCGATATGAAACTATCCTCATTCAATAATTTATCACTTTCTTGTACTGCTGAAGTTTTTTTCAGATTATTTAAAATATCTTCGTTTTCGGCCACATAAATATTTCTTGTGGGTAAACTCACTTTAAATCTCGTTCCTTTCCCCTGTTCGCTTTCAACCTCGATAGCACCCTGATGTAACTCCACCAATTCTTTGGTCAATGAAAGACCAATTCCGGTACCCTGCTGAATACTGCTTGCCGAATTCACAAAACTTTCGAAACGGTTAAACAGATATTTCAATTTATCGCTTGCTATACCTACACCCTTATCCGACACACTGATTATCATAAAATCTTTTGTTTCTGATATATCAATCCTGATTTGACCATTTGCATTGCTGAATTTTAGTGCATTCGAAAAAAGATTGTAGAATATCTTTTCAAACTTATCCTTATCCGCCCAAACCACGGCATCATTGGTATGGTCTTTCAGCAGAAAATCAACACTTTTACGTTCGGACTCAGCCTGAAAATTCTGTATAATTTCGCATAGAAACGAAGCTGCATGTATGGGTTCGGGCTGCAATTTCATTTTGTTGTTTTGTATTTTTCTAAAATCCAGAATCTGTGTGATTAACCGCAACATCCTATCTACATTTTTTTGTACCAGCGTAAGTTGTTTTTTAGCGCCTTCCGACAATGGTTCGGTGTTTAAAACATTTTCTACAGGAGTAGTAATCAACGTTAATGGCGTACGTAATTCGTGCGAAATATCGGTAAAAAACTTCAATTTCATATTAGTTAGCGTGTGCTCCAGCTCTACATTCTTTTTCATAACAAAAAATTTGTAGAGAATAAATGTGGTCAGCAAGATGATACCGATAAACATAAGAAAGTAAAATAAATACCCGAATCCTGACTCCCAAAACGAGGGTTTACGAACAATAACAATACTTCGTTCATTATCAATCCAGGCGCCATCAGAGTTTGTCGACTTCACCCTGAATACATATTTCCCTTTTGGTAAATTGGTGTATGTTGCTACATGTTTAGTGTGCACGTAATTCCACTCCTTATCAAAGCCGTCCAGTTTGTAAGCATACTGAATGTTCTCAATATTGGAAAAATCCAGAGCTGCAAAGCTGATGGAGAATACATTTTGCTTGTGTGTCAGTTTCAGTTCTGTGGTTTCATCAATTACTTTTTTCAGTGGCGAACCCTCAACACCCACTTCAACACTTTTATTAAAAAGCTGGAAATCGGTAAAAACAATTTTCGGCACAAAACCGGCGTTAAGTGGCTTCGATATATTAAAAGTCATATAACCTTCAGATGTTCCGTAAGCCATTTCGTTGGCCGTAGTTCGCAGCACCACACCTTCCATAAACACGTAAGCGTTGTCGTTCAGCGGTTTATAGGTTTCAAACATTTCATCTTTAGGTATAAATTTTCCGACTGATGTTTCTGTCGAAAACCATATATTGTGCTGATTATCTTCGCGAACCGTATAAAACACATTGGATGGAGCGCCATTACTCACCATGTACGATCTAAATTTATTTTCGTTTTGAAAATCAAATGGCTGATCAAGTACATTCAGTCCGCCACCAAAAATTGCCAGATACAATTTTCCGTCTTTAGAAGGTAAAACATTATGCACATCATTCCCCGAAATTGAATTCGGATTTTCCGGATTATACATAACGTGCTTAAAATTAATATTGTCGGTTATATTTTTTGGAGTTTTGTATACCAACAGTCCTCCTGTTGTTCCAACAAACATATTTCCATGCGAATCCTCAATTATATGGCGGGCACGATTACATCTATCAATCGGATAGTTGGTTAATTTATTTCTGACGCTTATAAATTGAAGTTTGCCCTCTTTTTCGTCCAATAAATTTATTCCTCCGCCATAAGTCCCAACCCATATTCTGCCAAAATGATCTTCGGCAATGGAATATACATTATCATTACTTAAACTATAAATGTCATCCGGATTATAAGTAAATCTCTCGATAAAATATTTATTGGATATTGTCTTCGTTAGTCTATACAATCCAGCCCCCTTAGATCCAATCCAAATCCTCTTTTTTGAATCTTCCATCAAGGAATAAGCTGTTATTTTTACTGGACTACCTGCACCAATTGAACCATCTTCGTTAAGCGTGCCAAATTTCACATGTTTCCTGTCATACACATTGATAACACCATTTTTTGCTCCTGCCCAAATCTGACCCTCATTATCCTGAAACAATGAACGGATTTCGTTGCTTGAAGTCGCTATTTCATTGGCATTTGCTTTATGAAAAGTAAATGGCGACTTTACAAAAACCATTTTTTTCAAGGCATGTGAATAAGGCGACAACCACATATTTCCTTGCCGATCGGAATAAGCAAAATGGATAATATTGGAAAATTTTATATCAACTGAATTAAGTAACCCATAAGGTTGTTCAAGTTTATTTGAAGTTTTATTAAATAAACTAAAGCCTCCCATTCGGGGATGTACCCAGATATTTCCAAACTTGTCTTCTATCACAAAAAAACGCAGTGGAATTATTTGCTTATTTAAAATAGCAGTTACATCAAAGTTATTGATGCGCTTTTCCTTCGTTTGAAAATAAACAACACTCGGATTAGCCGATTCAATCCATATATTTCTGTTTTTATCCTGATAACAGGAATAGAAGTCGGTATTCTGTAAATTAGAATTTCGTGTATTAAAACTTTGTTCTATTTTTTTCTTGTCTAAATTATAAATAAAAAAACCATCTCTTCTTGTCAATACAAATAACTCATTTTTACAGTACTGTACAACTCCTATAACCTGTGAAGTAGCCGGAAAATTAATTAACTCAAAAGATTCATTTTTTGAATTATAAAGTTTTACTTTACCAAAATCGCCACCTATCCATATATAATCCTGATATTCAGAAATTGAGTAAAAAGCTCCATGATTTTTCTCCTTAAATAACTGCTTAACAACATCTTTCCCCGTTTTAATAAAATTTAAACCATTGTCTGTCAGTATCCAGATATTTTGTTTTTTATCCGAATAAATCTCATTCACGATATTCGAGCTCAATTGCCCGGATCGTTCTTCAAAGTGAATTGTTTTGAATTCATTATCCGAAGTACGAATAATTTTAAAGCAGCCATCCGTTTTACCCGAAAGCCAAACTGCCCCATCTGAAAAAGTATAAATATTATCGAACTTGGGTTTATATTTGCGATATTCAGTAAAAGCCTGTGGGAGCGCAGTAAACCGTTCTTCGTGTTGATTAAAATTATAGGCACGTCCATCGTAAGTTAACACCCACAATAAACCGGCTGCATCTTCTTTAATTTGATCTACCCGATAGTCAAGTAATCCGAATGAGTTCCCTGAATTATTTTTATACGTTTTAAAATTATATCCGTTAAACATATTCAAACCATCGTATGTACCAAACCACATCAATCCTTTGCGATCCTGCAACATGCAGGTCACATTAATTTCTGACAATCCATCTTTCTCAGAATATTGTCTCAAAAGTGTAAATGAATTAGGAAATACGTTTAACCAAATATGGAATAAACTTATTATCAGAATTATAATTCTTTTCATTAAATTGCTATAAAATGTTTTTTTCGATTAACCAACAAATATATAAACTTGTAACGACTTTTGAAATGCTGAATTGCATTATTCTCAATTAGTTTTAATTTTTACCAATTTATTAGAATAATAAACTTATTGATTTCAGTGCAAGGTGCAAGTGTTTCTATATAGAAACTTGCACTTTGCACTAAGTGTAAATAATTCATACTTTGCCTCTTGCGTATATCAAATTTTTGTAGTACTTTTGAACCCGAAAGTTAAGCAGACAAACACAAGTCATTGACAGTCAAAACGCGATCTTTTTAGTATATTTCCTAATTCGTACCCCATAGGGTTATTTATTAGGATAAAAGCTTGAAATACAATAGGATAGATTGAGAGGTTCATAATCCTTTCTCTCCGCAAAAAAGAAATTGTCGTAGCGATAATTTCTTTTTTTAAAACCTGATTCCTTGAATTTCAAATTAGGTATATGAACGAAAAAAAGGACTTTACATTATTTATTAATGTAAAAGTCCTTTTTTTGCATTATCAGTATTAGACAGAAATTACTTTGATTTATAGCTTTGCTCATGAACACCTGCTACTGCCCTACCCGATGGATCAACCATATTCTTGAAAGCTTTATCCCATTCAAGTGCAATTGGTGTACTACAAGCAATTGAAGGCACTGAAGGAACGCATTTTGCAGCTGCTTCCGAAGGGAAATGTTCTTCAAAAATTGTTCTATAATAATATTCTTCTTTGCTGAGCGGTGGATTTACCGGAAAACGTTCTGAAACTTCTTCCATTTGTTTATCAGAAACAAGTCTGCTTGTCATTTCGCGTAATGTATCAATCCAGTTATAACCTACACCATCCGAGAATTGTTCTTTTTGTCGCCAGGCTACACTTTCGGGCAAATAATGCTCAAATGCTTTACGTACAATCCATTTTTCCATTTTTCCATTTCCTGCCATTTTATCTTTTGGATTCAGTCGCATTGCAACATCGAGAAATTCTTTATCAAGGAAAGGAACACGACCTTCAACACCCCATGAAGCAAGCGATTTGTTAGCACGTAAACAATCGTACAAATGAAGCTTGCTTAATTTCCGAACAGTTTCTTTGTGAAATTCTTCAGCATTTGGCGCTTTGTGGAAATAAAGATAACCGCCAAAAATTTCATCAGCTCCTTCTCCTGATAGTACCATTTTCACTCCCATCGATTTAATAAAACGTGCCAATAAATACATCGGAGTGCTTGCTCTGATAGTAGTAACATCATACGTTTCTATATGATAAATTACATCTCTGATTGCATCCAAGCCCTCCTGAACTGAATAAGTAATTTCGTGATGTACAGTTCCGATATGATCAGCCACTTTACGTGCGGCAGCAAGGTCGGGCGAACCCGTTAAGCCAATTGCAAAAGAGTGCAACTGAGGCCACCATGCGTCCTGTGTATTACCTGATTCAATACGCTTTGCAGCATATTTCTTTGCAATTGCAGATATAACTGAAGAATCAAGTCCGCCTGAAAGCAAAACACCATAGGGAACATCGGTCATTAGCTGACGCTCAACAGCATTTTCAAGCGCATCTCTTAATTCATCAATATCCGAATTATTTTC
The DNA here is from genome assembly GCA_964405245.1 of uncultured Paludibacter sp. Classification (GTDB taxonomy): domain Bacteria; phylum Bacteroidota; class Bacteroidia; order Bacteroidales; family Paludibacteraceae; genus Paludibacter. The sequence goes on along the minus strand of CAYONE010000068.1, from coordinate 11,978 downwards.
CTTAACATTATCGTAATCAGTCCAATCACGAATATACCAGGTTTTAGGTTCACCCTCGGCGCTATAATAATACATTCCGGGCAAAAATTCTTCAATTCTTGAACAATGTCCTTCGAGCGCTTTCAATTCAGAAGCAACGTAGTATGTCCCGCTATCGTCCCAACCCTGATAAAGAGGAATAATTCCAATATGATCGCGGCCGATTAGAAATGTATTCTTTTCTGTATCGTACAAAGCGAAAGCAAAAATCCCATTCAATTCTTCAAGAAAATCAGGACCTTTTTCAGCATACAAAGCAAGGATTACTTCACAATCGGATAATGTTGTAAATTCATACTTTCCTTCATATTTCTGTCTGATTTCGTTATGATTATAAATCTCTCCGTTTACAGCAAGGACAAGTTTTTTATCTTTACTGTACAATGGTTGACCACCCGATACCGGATCGACAATAGCTAAACGTTCGTGAGCAAGAATTGCTTTGTCGCAAGAGTAAACCCCGGACCAATCCGGACCGCGATGGCGTACTTTTTTCGAAAGCCGTAAAATTTGTGGGCGAAGAACTTCCTCAGATTGTTTTATATCGAATGCACAAACTATTCCACACATATTAGTTAAATTAATTGTTTAATAAAATTATATATCTATTTATTTTTAAGCCACTTGTGAATATCTTCTGCAACTTTCCTACCTGACGCGATTGCTCTTACAACTAAACTTGCACCCATTGCAGCATCGCCGGTAGCAAAAACACCGCCTACATTGCTCATGCTCATTCCATCTGCTTTCACATTTCCTCTTTCATCAAATTTCACTCCAAGCTCTTCAAGCAACCCTTTATGAACAGGATGTACAAAGCCGAGAGCAAGAAACACAAGATCAGCTTCAATAACTTCTGTTTTTCCGGTAGATTTCATGGTAAAACGTCCTGTAGCATCTTTTGTCCACTCTACTTCTTCCACCACAACTGCTTTTACATTTCCTTTTTCACCCTTAAACTCAACGGTATTTAAGCTCCAACGACGTTCACAGCCTTCTTCATGCGAGGATGAAGTTTTAAGAATATTCGGATAATATGGCCATGGTGTATCAGGATTTTTGCCGATGGGTGGTTTTGGTAAAATTTCTATCTGAGTAATTTTTACAGCACCCTGACGTACAGATGTTCCAACACAATCGGATCCTGTATCGCCACCGCCAATTACAAGAACTTTTTTGTTTTTTGCATTTATAATATCTTTTGCCGGAACATTTTCGTTCATTATTAATTGGTTTTGCTGCGCTAAAAATTCCATCGCAAAGTGAATTCCTTTCAGGTTTCTGCCCTTAGGATTAATATCGCGTGGTTGACCTGCCCCAATTGCTACACAAACTGCATCAAACTTTTTCAGAATATCTTTTCCTGATATATTTTTACCAACTTCAGTATTTGGTTTAAAAATAATTCCTTCATCGGATAACTGTTGAAGTCGTCTATCGATAATATTCTTGTTTAGTTTGAAATTAGGTATTCCGTAACGCATCAAACCGCCCAAACTGTTATCTTTCTCAAAAATTGTAACGTTGTGTCCTTTGCGATTTAATTGTTGTGCTGCAGCAAGACCTGCAGGACCTGAACCAATAACCGCAATTTTTTTATCGGTTCGTGTTTTTGGAGGAAGCGGTTTAATTAATCCTTCCTGGAATGCAACTTCTGTTACAGCACATTCGTTTTCACGAATTGTTACAGGTGAATCGTGCAATGCAAGTACACACGATTTTTCGCATGGAGCAGGACAAATTCTTCCTGTAAAATCAGGGAAGTTATTGGTTTCGTGCAGATTATCAACACCTTCCTGCCATTTACCCTTATAAATCAAATCCTGCCACTCAGGCATTTTATTGCCAAGCGGACATGCCCAGTGGCAAAAGGGGATTCCGCAATCCATACATCGCGATGCTTGAAGTTTTCTGTCCTCGCGATTTAATGTTTGCTCCACCTCGCCAAAATCGTATATTCTTTCGATTACCGGACGATAACCCGCTTCTTTGCGGGGAATCATCATAAATGCTTTAGGATTTCCCATATTGTTTAACCACCTTAAATCTCCCCTTACGGAAAGATTATCAGGTTCGTTTTTAGTTTGTTACTTTAATAATTTTATTGTTTCTCCAATTAACTAATTAACCCGAATTTTAATAATCGCGCTCAACCTGAGCAATTTTCCTGTTAATAGCTTCCATTTTTTCTTCCTGAAGAACTTTTTTATACTCTATAGGAACTACTTTAATAAATTTATCAACATATTCTTTCCAGTTATCAAGAATTTTACGCGCTTGTTTGCTTCCGGTATATTTATAATGAGCTGATATTAAACCAAATAATTCCTTATTATCAGCACTGTCTTCTATCAATGAAAGTTCAACCATTTCCATGTTACAGAAATAATCAAAATTTCCGGTTTCGTCAAGTACATAAGCTACACCGCCACTCATACCGGCAGCAAAGTTACGTCCTGTTGCACCAAGCACAACTGTACGACCTCCCGTCATATATTCGCAGCAATGGTCGCCTGCACCCTCAACTACGGCAATTGCGCCTGAATTACGTACACAGAAACGCTCGCCAACAACTCCGTTGATATAAACTTCTCCCGAAGTTGCACCATAAAGCAATGTATTACCGGCAATTATGTTTTTTTCGGGTTGATAACTACTTTCACGTGGGGCAACCACAACAATTTTTCCGCCTGACAATCCTTTACCAAGATAATCGTTTGCTTCACCTTCGAGTTGGAAAAACACTCCTTTACTCAAAAACGCTCCGAAACTCTGACCTGCAGAACCTTTAAAATACGCTCTGATAGTATCAGCAGGAAGTCCGTTCTGTCCGTATCTTTTTGCAATTTCGCCTGAAAGCATTGCACCGGTTGTTCTGTCAGTATTTTTAATTTTAAAATTAAGTTCCACAGGCATACACAAATCCAGAGCGGGCAATGATTTCTGGATTAACTGATAATCCAAAACATTATGAATTTTATGCTCCTGAGTTTTCACTTGTCTGCAAGCTACTTTCTTACACTCTTTTGGTTTGAATATAATTTTTGAAAGATCAACCTTATTAATTTTAGGATTTGAAGTTACGAATTTTTTTCGTGTAATTAATTCGGTTTTACCAATAATTTCGTCAAGACTTTTATAACCCATACGAGCTAAATGCTCACGGGTATCTTCGGCTAAAAATTTGAAGAAGTTTACCAGATAATCATATCGGCCAACAAAATGTTTCCTCAATGCTTCATCTTGAGTAGCAACTCCCACAGGACATGTATTCAGATGACATTTACGCATCATAATACAACCTAAAACTATAAGTGCGCTTGTTGCAAAGCCGAATTCTTCAGCGCCAAGTAATGCAGAAGTAATAATATCCTTACCGGTTTTTAACTGACCATCAGCTTGTAATTTCACTTGTCCGCGCAAGTTATTAAGAACAAGAGTTTGTTGAGTTTCAGCCAAACCGACTTCAAGTGGTAATCCGGCATGTTTAATCGAACTCGAAGGACTTGCACCTGTTCCACCTTCCGACCCACTGATAAGTATCAAATCAGCTTTGGCTTTTGCCACACCAGCGGCAATAGTTCCAACACCGGTTTCTGAAACAAGTTTTACGCTTATGATAGCCGTTGGATTTATATTTTTCAAATCGAAAATAAGCTGTGCTAAATCCTCGATAGAATATATATCGTGATGCGGAGGAGGAGAAATAAGCGAAATTCCGGGTATAGAATGCCTGGTTTTGGCAATTATTTTATCTACCTTATGACCGGGTAATTGCCCACCTTCCCCGGGTTTCGCACCCTGAGCTATTTTTATTTGAATTTCATCGGCATTTACAAGATATTCAGCAGTAACTCCAAACCTTCCTGAAGCTACCTGTTTAATCGCGCTACGGGTACTTAATCCATCGGCACGTTTTTTATAACGTTCAGGATCTTCGCCACCCTCACCGGTATTGCTTCTTCCACCTATAATATTCATGGCTATTGCCATAGCTTCATGCGCTTCACGGCTTATGGAACCATACGACATGGCGCCGGTAACAAAGCGTTTCATAATATTTTCAATCGGTTCAACTTCACTTATATCAATCGGTTTAGGCTGATAATCCATTAAGTCGCGAATGAAGGATGGCGTATCTTTTTCATCAACAAATTTTACATACTCCTTATATTTTTCGTAACTTCCCGTACGGGCAGCTATTTGCAATCGGGCAATTGTTTCCGGATTCCAAGCATGACCTTCACCATCGCGCCGATAAGCATAATGTCCAAGATTTTCCAATCGGTTTATATCATCACCTTCTTCAGGATAAAATGCATTTTGATGAGGCTCAATAACTTCACGAGCAACATCTTCAATATCAATTCCTTCGATTGAAGAACTGATTCCCTTGAAATACTTATCAAGAAAAGATGATGAAATTCCAATTGCCTCAAAAATATGTGCTCCGCGATAACTGCGAAGTGTGGAATTACCCATTTTTGAGAGTACTTTTAGCAATCCTTTGTTTACAGCTTTGATATAATGTTTTTTGGCTGTTTCAATATCGATATTTATTTCGCCGGATTTAATTTTTTCGTTGATAATAGCAAATACCATATATGGATTCACGGCATTAGCGCCAAAACCAAATAATAGCGCGAAATGCATTACTTCGCGTGGTTCGGCTGACTCAACTACTATATCAATCTGCATTCTTTTGCGTTTCTGAACAAGATAAAGATGAACTGCCGAAACCGCAAGTAATGAAGGAATCGGTGCATGTTCAGCATCAACACCTCTGTCAGAAAGAACAATATAGTTTTTTCCATCGTCCACAGCTTTTTCTACTGATAAACAAAGCTCCTGAATTGCTTTTTCAAGTCCGTTTGCTCCTTTTTTAGGATTAAAAAGCATCGGAAGTGATATAGTGGAAAAACCTTTATATTTCAGATTACTTAATATATCGAACTGTGAATTGGTGAGTACAGGACTTTTTAGTTTCACCATTTTACAAATTTCGGGAGCTGCATCAAGCAAATTCTGATGAACAGAACCAATATATCCTGTTAGAGACATAACAAGTTCCTCGCGAATAGGATCGATTGGAGGATTTGTTACCTGCGCGAATTGTTGTCTGAAATAATTGTAAAGTCTTTGTGGTTTATCGGAAAACACAGCGAGCGAAACATCATTTCCCATTGACGAAATCGGTTCGTAACCGTCAAACGCCATTGGAAGTATTAATCGTTCAATATCTTCCTTTGAATAACCATAAGCTTTAAGCAAAGTTTTGAAATCAGGTAAGTCATTTTTTACACTTCTTCCTGATGAAATATCTTCCAGGTTGATACAATTACGATTAAGCCATTCACGGTAAGGAAATGCTTTTGCAAGACTTTCCTTAAGTTCGGCATCATAATAAACTTCGCCTCTTTTAGTATCAATCATCAACATTTTTCCGGGTTTGAGTCTTCCTCTTTCCTTTACTCTTTCCGGTTCAATTTCGATGGTTCCTGTTTCAGAGGCAATTACCATCATATTATCATGAGTGATAAGATAACGGGCAGGACGTAATCCGTTACGGTCGAGCATACCCCCGGCATATCTTCCATCGCTGAAAAGTAAAGTTGCAGGACCATCCCAAGGCTCCATAAATGTGCTATGATATTCGTAAAACGCTCTTAAATCATCGGAAATAGGATTTTTTGCATTCCAACTTTCAGGAACAAGCATGGCCATAGCATGTGGTAATGATTTTCCGGACATTACAAGAAATTCCAAAACATTATCAAGGGTAGCACTATCGCTCATTCCGGGTTGCACAATAGGATAAAGATCCTGTAAATTACCGAGCTGATCCGATTTTAAAACACTTTCGCGGGATTCCATCCACTGACGATTTCCTCTGATAGTATTAATTTCGCCATTATGACCAATCATACGGAATGGCTGAGCCAAATCCCATGTGGGAAATGTATTTGTACTAAAGCGTGAATGAACTAATGAAATAGCGCTCCTGAAATTTGGATTTGATAAATCAGGATAATACTCGCGTAATTGCAGTGAGGTTAGCATTCCTTTATAAACCATTTTTCGGGTCGATAAGGAAACAATGTAAAAACTTCTTTCACGGGCAAGACTTGATTGAAGTATAGATTTCTCAATTTTTTTTCTGACAACATATAACTTCAATTCTAACTCTTCCTGACTAAAATTTCCGGTTACGAAAATTTGTTTTATTTGTGGTTCGTTGGATGCTGATATTTCGCCCAAAATCTCGCTACTTACCGGTACATCTCTAACTGCAAGCAATGAAAGTGATTCTTTTTCGAGTTTTTCTCTGATTACATTTAAACAGAGTTCAGCTTTATTACCATCTTTCGGAAGAAAAACAAGTCCTGTTCCATATCTGCCTTTTGATGGAACAGGAATTCCCTGTAATAAAATAAATTCGTGAGGAATCTGAACTAAAATTCCGGCACCATCACCGGTTTTATTATCAGCGCTTTCAGCTCCGCGATGCACCATATTTTCAAGAACCTGAAGTCCTTTATCAATAATTTCATGCGATTTTTCGCCGTTAATGTTCAGTATCAAACCCACACCGCAGGCATCATGTTCGTTGGCAAATGAATACAGCGAACGCTGCTCATATTCATCGGTTTGAAAATTAGTAAAATCCATTTTGGTTTCAGTTTAAAGAAACATAAGTATTTGAATATAATATACTTATGTTTCCAGTGTTTTTTTTAGTTTTTTTGTGTAAAAAAAGTGAGAGGGTTTTTTACTCACTCTCACTAAATTTTATAGAAAATTTATGTTGTTTCAGGAACAAAATATTATCTGATAAACAATAATTCTCTGTATTTTGGAAGTGTCCACATTTCATCGTCGATAATCAATTCGAGTTTATCAACATTATATCTGATAATATCGAAATAAGGAACAACTTCATCGTGATAGCTTTTAGCTTTTTCGTATTCATGCTCCAGTTTGTTCAAACGACGACGGGTATCAATCATATCGTCAACAGCATTTTTAATAGCTGAAATTCTTTCGCCAATTTCAACAATAAGCGCTGTATCCATTTCACTTAATTTCTCAGCTCTTTCTCCTGTGAATACTGATTTAATTTTAGATACATTATCAAGAAGGAAGCTTTGATATTTTGTTGCGAGTGGAATAATATGATTCATAACCAAATCGCCAAGAACGCGAGCTTCAATCTGAATTTTTTTAGTGTAAGTTTCCCATTTAACTTCGTTACGCGCGTGTAATTCAACTTCTGATAATACACCAAGCTTAGTAAACAATTCAACTGTTTTTTCTGTGGTATTTACTTTGAAAATTTCAGGAACACTTGTTTCACAATCCAATCCGCGTTTTGCAGCTTCTTCTTTCCACTCCTGACTGTAACCATTTCCATCGAAACGAATAGCTTTCGATTCTTTAATAAATGATTTAATCACTTCGAAGATTGCTTTTTCCTTGCTTGCACCCGCAGCCATTTTTTCATCAACCAATGTTTTGAATTCGATAAGCGATTCTGCAACTGCAGTATTTAATGTTGTCATAGCCGAAGAACAGTTAGCAGATGATCCTACAGCACGGAATTCGAAACGGTTTCCTGTAAATGCAAAAGGTGAAGTACGGTTACGGTCAGTATTATCAAGAAATACTTCAGGAATATGTGGAATATCAAGTTTCAATTTCTTTTTGTCATCGATAATAATAGCTTCCTCGCTGCTGCTGTTTTCAATTTTGTCGAGTACAGCAGTTAATTGCGAACCAAGAAATGCAGAAATAATAGCAGGAGGAGCTTCGTTAGCACCTAAGCGGTGTGCATTCTGAGCAGTCATAATAGCCGCTTTAAGCAATGCATTATGTTTATAAACAGCTTTAAGAGTTGCAGCAATGAAAGTTATAAACTGAAGATTTTCTTCTTCGGTTTTTCCAGGGGCATAAAGCAAAACTCCTGTATCAGTACCGAGTGACCAGTTATTATGTTTACCAGAACCATTAATTCCTGCAAAAGGTTTTTCGTGCAATAACAAGCGGAATCCATGACGACGAGCCACTTTTTTCATTATTGACATTACCAATAAGTTTTGATCTACGGCAAGGTTTGCTTCGCCGTAAATTGGAGCAAGCTCAAACTGGTTTGGTGCAACTTCATTATGACGGGTTTTCAATGGAATTCCATATTTATAGCATTCAAATTCCAAATCCTTCATATAAGCAGCTACACGACTTGGTACTGCGCCAAAATAATGATCTTCAAGCTGTTGGTTTTTAGCAGATTCATGTCCGAGTAATGTTCTACCGGTCAATACCAAATCAGGACGGGTTGCATACAAACCTTCGTCAACAAGGAAATATTCCTGTTCCCAGCCAAGATAAGCACGAACTTTTTTAACATTAGGGTCGAAAAGCTGACATACACTTACAGCAGCTTTATCTACAGCAGCAAGGGCTTTTTTCAAAGGAGCTTTATAGTCAAGAGCTTCGCCTGTATATGAAAAGAAAATTGTAGGTATAACCAAAGTGTCATCCATAACAAAAGCTGGTGAAGTTGGATCCCACGCAGTATATCCACGAGCTTCGAAAGTATTTCTTAGACCTCCACTTGGAAATGAAGAAGCATCAGGCTCTTGTTGTGCAAGAAGTTTGCCTGAAAATTCTTCAATCACACTTTCTCCGGGAGCTCCAACATAATCAATAAATGAGTCATGTTTTTCAGCAGTAGTATCGGTGAGTGGTTGAAACCAGTGTGTGTAATGAGTGGCCCCAAGTTCTGTAGCCCAAAGTTTCATTCCCGCAGCAATATGATTTGCCAAATAAATATCTAAAATCGCATCTTTTTCAATAACATTGTTCAATGCCTTCAGAGTATCTTTTGTAAGATATTTACTCATTGCGGCTTTGTTAAAAACGTATTTTCCGTAATAATCGGAAGTAAACTTCTCTGGTGCACTAACACATAAAGCTTTTTTTCTAAAAGCTTCTTCTACTGCTTTAAATCTTAATGATGACATAATTTATTTTTTATTTTTTTAGTTTTCTGTTCTTATTTAATTTCTGTCGATATTGAAAACAAATTGATTCTAATTTATTCCATGTACAAAAGTAGATAAAATGTAAATGTAATACAATTCAAAGAAAAACTGATTTTTCATTTCTATAGATAAGTTTTATATTATCACATTTATTGTATTTATTCTATTAATTTATAATTATAATATACATTATAATTACAATTCAACATTAACCACTTCAATTTAATATATTAATAATTTATCAAATGAAAAATTTTTATTTACACATTGAAGTAAATACGCTGTTTTATTGCAACTATATACATAAAAAATGAAGTTTTAATTTCATTTTGAAAGTAGTAGTAAAATAAACAGACTATTTCATCACGAAGTAGTCTGTTTGAAACAATAAAACTAAAAAACACACGATATCTGAACTGAATCATATACCGGTTTTTCGTTTGTTATAAAAAACAACCGTCTCGTTTATTATCCTAATAAATAAAACATTATCCGCAACAAAATTGTTTTTTATTTTTTTATGGTAATTGCCGTTGCAAAACCATTATGAATTTAATTAATCGAAATTGGTGTAGGCTGTTTCGCCATGTTGAGATTCATCTAAGCCCAATGCTTCATGTTTATCTTTGGCTCTAACTTTGAACACTAAATCGGTAATTTTAAAGATTATAAATGTACCTATTGCTGAATATGCAATTGTAACTACTGTTGCGAGCAACTGAATCCATAATTGATTGAAATTTCCGTACAAAGCGCCACTAAAATCAGCCTGAATAAATGGCGAAGCAAGTACTCCTGTAAGAATTGCTCCTAAAATACCACCTATACCATGTACTCCAAATGCATCAAGCGAATCATCGTAACCCAATTTTGGTTTAACTCTTGCAACCATTGCAAAACATACAAGCGATACAATAACACCAATTACAATTGCTCCCCCTACCCCAACAAAACCTGCTGCTGGCGTAATAGCAACCAAACCGCCCACTGCACCTGTACTAATACCTACTACAGTTGGTTTTTTATCAATAAACCAATCGAGCAATGCCCAGGTGATTGCAGCTGCTGCTGCTGCTATATGAGTTACCATCATTGCATTTGCTGCAAGTCCGTTAGCTGCCAATCCACTTCCGGCATTAAAACCAAACCAACCCACCCAAAGCATTGATGCTCCAATTATCACATAAGTAATATTGTGAGGTGGAAGAGCATGACCTTTGTAATCGCGACGTTTTCCAAGCATTAATGCTGTAACAATTGCAGCAATACCTGCATTAATATGTACAACTGTACCTCCTGCGAAATCTAAAGCTCCAAGATTAAACAACCAACCATCGGCCGACCAAACCCAGTGTGCTACAGGGTTATAAATTAAAATTGACCATAAGATAGTAAAAATCAGAAATCCTTTGAAATTTATTCTCTCGGCAAACGCTCCAATTATTAAAGCCGGCGTAATAACTGCAAACATTCCCTGAAACATTACGAAAACCAAATGAGGAATTGTACCCGTTTTACTACCATCAGCTAATTCCTGCCAATTCGATATAAAATAAGGACTCAAATCGTTAATCCCGATATTGCGCAAAAACGCCCAATCAAATCCACCTACAAATGGTTTCAGAAAATCAATGCTATTTGTACTAAATGCATTACTGTATCCTATTATTACCCATTCAAGACTGATAACCGCAACAATTATGAAAACCTGCATCAAAACATTTAAAACATTTTTACGACGAACAAGCCCACCATAAAACATTGCCAAACCCGGAATGGACATAAATAAAACTAAAGCGGTTGCAACAATCAACCATGCGGTATCGCCTGGATCAACCTCGGCAACTGCTTCAGTTGCGAAAAGTTGTTGACTGAAAATACTTAGCATTACTATTAAAACTATCAATACTTTGTTCATTTTTTTTATTGATTTCATGTTGATAATTTAAAAACTTTCTTTATTGTACAATGCACCCGGACCAGACTCACGGGTTCTGATCCTGTATGTATCTTCAATGTCATATACGAAAATTTTACCGTCGCCGGTTTCACCTGTCCATGCTGAATTTAAAATCGCGTTAACGGTTTTTTCCAAATTCACATCGCGTATTACAATTGAAATCATACGGCGCTGAATGTAGCCCGATTTGAAAACCTGACCACGAACAATTTGTTCTTCGGTAGTTTTACCAAGTCCGGTTATATCCCAATACGAAAACCAATCGATGTCGGCATCGAGTAAAGCCTGCTTTACATCTTCAAATTTTGATTTGCGAATTACTGCTTCAACCTTTTTCATTTAACTAATGTGTTTTTTAATAATTTTGTTTTATCATAAAATTTCAACAATCACTTACTACATGTATTACAAAAATGTAAATTTATTACACTATGAAGAAAAATTATTTATTTTCGTTGCAAAAATACACATTTATTTTCACATACAAAACATTTTGATATATATATTGATTATTTTATTTCTTATTTCTACAATTTTATCGGAAATATGTCATTTTGTAAAGTAATTGGTATTATATTTTAAAATTTACATACTTAACATTGACAAAATGAGATTTATAAACATAAATAAAATTTTTTTATCTTATCGTAAACTCATATTTTTTATTGATGTAATTCTAAGCACATGACAAAAAATATATATATATTTGATATTGAAGAAAATAGAACGTGGATTGAGCGGATTGAGCGCATTAATCCCGAATTCTCAGAGATTTTATTCAGATAATTCATTTTAGTAAATGTAATAAATTTAGTTTATGAATACCTTATTAATCAGGTTTATTCCTATAATTAAATATGGTGGCATTGTTAAATTAATAAGGTAATAAGGTTGTATTTACTATGTTTGCTAATCTACTAAGGTTGAAGAAATAATAA
>CAYONE010000067.1:0-24957 GCA_964405245.1 uncultured Paludibacter sp. | reverse complement strand
TAAGAATAACGCTGAATAACAGCGATATATAATATTAATCGAAATAAAGTCTATTGTTTTTTCTGTATGGTTAAAAAAGAAAACTTATTGCTTGTTGCGGCAATAATATGGATTATTGCCGGAATAATGCTTGAAATCAGAGGATTGAAATCTGATACTGAACAGAGCATAACGTTAAATGTAAAACTTTTAATTGGAATTCCGTTAGGTTTGTTGTTCTATGTATTTATGTTTCGTAAAATTGTTAATAATCATATAAACAGAATTTTAGCATTGTCCGATGAGAAACTGTATTTTTACCGTTTTTTCAATAAAAGAAGTTATATCATGATGTTATCAATGATTTCACTTGGTATTTTACTTCGATTGTCGGGAATAGTTCCACTTCATTATCTTACTACTTTTTACATCGTTATGGGAATTCCGCTTATTATATCAGGAGTTTGTTTTGCATCAAAAAGATTTACAATTTTTAAAAAGACCTTTCTATAATGATAATCCGAACAGAATCATTATGTGCTATGAAGTTTAGTAATTCATTTTCAGCTGCTTGCTTAACAAATCGGCAAAATGCATTATTTTTAGTAACTTTGCAGCCCGAAATTTCTTACCTGAGGCAGAAATTTTAATAATTTAAAAATAATTAAACAATATACTTCTATGTCATTACAATGTGGAATTGTAGGATTGCCAAATGTCGGTAAATCAACGCTTTTTAACTGCCTGTCGAACGCAAAAGCGCAGGCGGCAAACTTCCCTTTTTGCACTATTGAACCAAATGTTGGTGTTATTACTGTTCCTGATGACAGGTTGAATAAATTGGCTGAATTGGTTAAACCGCAACGTATTGTACCTACAACTGTTGAAATAGTAGATATTGCCGGACTTGTAAAGGGAGCAAGCAAAGGCGAAGGATTGGGTAATAAGTTTTTAGCCAATATACGTGAAACAGATGCTATTTTACATGTTTTACGCTGTTTCGATAACGATAACGTTGTTCATGTTGACGGAAGTATCAATCCCGTGCGCGATAAGGAAATAATTGATACGGAACTTCAGCTTAAAGATCTCGAAACTATTGAAAGTCGTATTGTAAAAGTACAGAAACAAGCTCAAACAGGTGGCGACAAACAAGCCAAAGCGCTCTATGAAATTTATATACAATACCGCGAAGCATTGCTTCAGGGAAAATCAGCGCGTACAGTTAAACTCGATCCGCTTGATAAAAAGTTGGTAAAAGATCTTTTTTTACTCACCGATAAACCTGTAATGTACGTTTGTAATGTAGATGAAGCATCGGCAGTAGCCGGAAATAAATATGTGGAAGCAGTGCGTGAAGCTGTGAAAGAAGAAGATGCTGAGATTTTAGTGGTTGCAGCATCTACCGAAGCGGATATTGCTGAGCTTGAAACTTACGAAGAACGTCAGATGTTTCTCGAAGAAATCGGGTTGACTGAGTCCGGCGTTGCGCGACTAATAAAAGCTGCGTATCATTTGCTCGATTTGCAAACTTATTTTACAGCTGGTGTTCAGGAAGTACGTGCGTGGACTTTTCACCGTGGATGGAAAGCTCCACAATGCGCGGGTGTAATTCATACGGATTTCGAAAAAGGATTTATCCGCGCCGAAGTTATTAAATACGATGATTATATCTCACTTGGTTCGGAAGCTGCTTGTAAAGAAGCTGGAAAAATGAATGTGGAAGGAAAGGATTATACTGTACAGGATGGCGATATTATGCATTTCAGATTTAACGTGTAGAAATAAAAATTTGAAACTTTCAATTTATAACGGGATTAGTAGTTAAGACTTTTCCCTATTTTTTTTCTTATTAAAGTATTTGAAGTATTGCATGATTGAAGAGTTTATTGAATTTAATTTGAAAATTCAAATTTGAATTACAATTTGAAAACAAACCTTCCAGAAAAACCTTTAAAAACACTCCATGGTACAATCACATTCCGACTTCTTGTCGTTAAACAGTTCTTCTGTAAATCTGTATTACAGTATTTTTACTCCTGAAAATAAAGTACCAAAAGGCACTATATTAGTAATTCACGGAATGCAGGAATATAGTGACAGATATATAGATTTTGCAAAATTTTTTGTTGAACACGGATTTGCGGTGCTTATTTATGACCAACTCGGGCATGGAAAATCAGTTAAAGAGAAAATCGATCTTGGTTTTTTTCAAATTGAATCGCCTGATAAAAAACTTGTTGATGATGCTGCAATGATGAATGAGTTTTTAAGTAATTCTTTTCCTGAAGTTCCACATTTTGTTTTAGGTCATTCAATGGGTTCGTTTGTAGCGCGTTGCCTGTTAAACCGTGATGTAACTAAATTCGATGGTGCTGTTATTGTTGGCACCGGTGGTAAGTTAGCTGGAATAAATTTGCTTATTGCATATTTTTCGTTAATGAATAAATTGAATCCACGTGGTATAACAAAGTTTAATTCATTGTTCAATTTTATGAATAATATTAAGTTCAGAAAGGAAAATCTAAAAAGCTCTGTAAACTGGTTAAGTTTAAATGTAAAAAACAGGGAGGATTATGATAACGATGAATTATGCGGATTGCCGTTTACAAACAATGGTTTTTACACACTTTTCAGCATTTATAAAAAAGCTACAAATAAAAGCTGGGCTTCAAATATTCCGAAAAACTTTCCAATGAGTTTTGTTAGTGGACAAAACGATACTATTGGAAATTTTAGTAAAGGAGTAACACAAACAGTTGAAAATCTAAAAACTGAAGAATTTAATGATATTACTTTAATGGTTTATAAAGATATGCGTCATGAAATTCTCAGAGAAGATATTAGAGAAGAAGTTTTTAGTGAAATAAATAATTGGTTGATAAAACAACTGTAACAGTTGTTGCCTGTTTAGCCCAATTATTTATGCTTTGATTTTGTTTCCTGAAAAAATTTAAGTGGAGGTCTAAAAATTAACAGAACCTGTCTGACTTTTGGCAAACAGGTTCGAAAATTCCTTAATATTCAATCTTTTATTTGTTTATGTTGCAAATTATTTTTGTCAGTTTTTCCGCTTTTGCAACTTCAACACCATCTAACAAAACTATTAAACCTTTACCCAAATGATAACGATTTCCATTCTTATCCCATATAATTGTTAAATTTCGTCCGTGATAAAGCACATTGTCTAAACAAAACCAATTCCATTTTCCTTCAGGTAAAAGTGGATTAATTTCAATCATATTATCACCACGCGGACGTAAACCAACAAGTCCGGTTATAATCAAATCGTTGAATGTGGAATGGTTGTAATATCGACTTCGTTCCTGATCGCCTTTGAGCCAATATCCCGTAACTTCATCCAGGTATTCACCAATATAAGTTCGTCCGCGATGAAATTGCGATTCAACATATTTCTCCAACTGGCTAAAATACACACTGTCCGATTTGAATTTCGATGGATTTTGCTGCATAAAGTTTGCCATTGCAGTTAGTGTTTGCGAAGTAGCAAAAGGCCATACAGCTCCGTCCCACTCGCATTTTCCTACGCCACGTGTACGGAACTCAGGGTGGCGGCGTTCGGCAGTAGTATGACCATAAGGCGCAGAAAAGCCTTTTTCATCGCCAACCTGAAGCCATGCGCTGTCAAATTTTTCTGCATCGGGCAAATTAAAATACCACGGAATAAAACCGATTGCTTCACGTGCATTTGCCAAACTGTCGATACGGGAAGTTTCAAAAAACCCGTGGCGTGAATTCCAGAGTTTGGTTTGAACGAGGTTTTTAATCGTATCGGCTTTAAGTTTGTAATGTTTTGATTTTTCTGTATTTCCTGCTAAAGCGAATATTGTTTCCAAAGCTTTTGCATTTCCGTACATATAACTGTTAATGGTAGGGCGTGCATACTGTTTCCTTCGTCCCCCACTTATAGATTCTTCCATACCATCCTGTACATCGCCCTGCCAGTAAAGTCCGCTTTTTAACCGATGTGTATTTTCCCAGCGTATATATTCTGCTTCCATATCGTTCAGCATATTCAAAAGAAAAGTTTTATCGCCTGAAACGTAGAATTTTTTTAATTGTGCATCAATATTCCATGAACTGAAATTCATCATTCTTTCCATCGGTTTGCCATCGTTGCCACGATACCATGTACGTATTATTTGGTTCAGGTAAGTTGTATCGCGCAACCAGCGACTTTCATAAATGTGATGTCCAAGCGCACAGGAAATTAAATTGTATTTATCTGCATAACTTCTGTTTACAAGAAATTCCGTCATTGCGTAACCAACAGGTGTTTCTTTAATATGTTTACGCAATGTCCACCAGCGGTAGTAAAACATTTCTTCGAAATTGCGTTGCGGACATTCAAAAAGTGGAATGTTTTTCTCCAACCATTCACCTGATTGCGCGTTAGGGATTGCCTGTACAATATTTTCATCTTCCATAGTATTGAAATATTCAATATAATGTTTAAAATCAGAAAATTTTAAAACGGCAGCAGTATTGTTTAAATCTAACGATTCAGTTTTAAAATCAGCAATCCGATAAACTGTTAGTGGAGCTTTTTCGCCTGCATTTGGTAAATCATAATCCTGATCGGCAGGAGTATCGGGTGTGGGAAAAGTGCGTGGTTCACCGGTTGTAAACGATATGCGTTCTATAGCTGCTACAGGAGCATAAAACATGCGTGTTCCCACTTGTTTACTATCAACAAACACTTTTAAATTGCGGTTTTCAACTGACAGTTGAACTTCAATATTGTAAATTTTATTTGGCTGATATTTCATCATGTTCCCATAACGTGCACCACCTTTGGCACGAAAAATACTGTCGGGCATAAATTCAAGTCGTGAGCATGCTATTCCTTTGTCATCGAGAAATTCAATTCGTAAAATTCCTTTATCAGCCTGAGCAGCCTGTACTGAAAAAGACACTTTCAGTTCTTTGGTTGCAGGAATTTTTCGTTCAACTTTGGCATAGTCGAAAGGATCCTTGTCCGATAAAGTCAGCCAGTTTTTACCGTTGAGTTTTTCGAGCGAAACAGGCGCCCAAAGTGGTGAATATATATTCCAATCAGTTAAATCATTAATTATATCAGTTAAATCGAAATTATCATTAGCGTGCTTTGTAGGTTTAATTTTTACCGGCACCGGAATACGCGATATCCACATATCTTCTTTGTTCACACTGTAACTTATCCAAAGATTTTTGTCGTAAGGAATTCCGTTTCCTTCCTGAATTCCACGCACATATTGCGGTCCGTACGATTTATAATTTCCTCCATATCGCATAGGTGTAATTTCGCCATGAACAAGATTGAGTGTTGTGTAATTCAATCCATCAGCCGAAGTGGAAATAGCTAAAGGCCAACGAAATTCCGAAGGATTATAAACCGTAACATAACTTCCAACAGTCAATCGTTGTCCCCATATTTTTGCATTACTGTTAACGAATCCTTTGGCACGTTCAACAGGTTCAGCCCATGTTTTACCTCCGTCATCACTAATTGAGGTCAGCGCATGTTTCCACAAACAAGCAATTTTTCCATTGGGTAAACGGTAATAATTGAATGCTTTATACTCCTTTTTCAGGGGAATTAACGGATCGTTTCGGTCTGCTTCTTCTACCCATTGCATCATATAAAGCGGATTATCCAGAATTTCCTGGCAAGCCTGATGAAATGCTTTATCCTTACTTTTTGTAAAGAATGGGAAATCGGTATTTTTTGCATTAAAAGCATGATTGTAGCGCAAGAAATAAATTGGTCCGAAAGTTCCGTCTTTTTTTATTTCGCGTACTACACGCCCGATACCATTTCCGTCGTTAGGGTCATCTTTTTTATCTAAAGCCACGCCATAGAATGCCATAGTTAGCAATTTTCCTGATTTAGACACATAGAAGCCAACACGCTGGTGCATTATGGCAGTCAGATTTTTTGCCACACCCGGATAATCAGGTTTTGTGTAACCATCCGGAACTTTGTAAATTGGAAATAAAATCTGCGGATTTGTCCATGTATAACCATCGACGGAAGTTTGGAGGAAAGTTTGGGAAGGAGGGATGTGTTCGCCAACTTCGCCGCTTAAATATTGCAGATAAAATTTGCCATTCCAGTATGCCAGCATTGGTTGATGGTGATAAGTCCAGCCATTGCAGTTTGTTACATCCGGACTTTCGCGGTTTGCCCGCATTACCTGAATATTATGAATCCCCACAACAGGTGAAAGTTGTCCATCGTGATAGGCAGGATTGGAAAGTGTAGAGCCTGTATAATGTATTTTTTGCTGTGAAATAGCAAGAAATGAAAAACACAAAAATGCAAATATTGAAAATTGATGTTTCATTATTTTATCAAATAATATTTTTAGTTGGTTGAAGTTCTTAGTTTTAACATTCTCTTAACTAACTTTTCCGATGCCCGAAAAATTGTTCCGTGTTTATGTCCTTTTGGAATTGAAATTTCTGAAGTGATATCAGTGAAATTAATAAAATCTTCAGTTTTAGCTGCCCCAAAATTGAAATTCCGATATGCATCGTAGTAAATTATATATTCGCCGTTAATTTTTGCAACTGTTGGTCCTTCACAAAAACTTTCGGTAAATGCGGTATCATTTGTAGTAAATGGTCCAATTGGAGATGGCCCGAATGCAATTTTAATATTCCGGTTAGGACGTGTATTATCCTTAAAAACCAACACGTAGTCTGACTTTCCGCGTTTTACAATTGTTGCATCAATTGAACTGTAGCCGGGATCGAAAAATAACTTAGTTTCTGAAATGGTTTCGAAATCTTTAGTAGTTATATAATACAAGCGGTGATTGTTTTTTTCTTCTTCAATTCCTTTTTCATATCTTCCAGGAATGCACGAAGCCCAAACAATAATAAACTGTTTGTTTTCATCGTCGTAAAACAATTCAGGAGCCCAAACATTTACTGTTGTAGGTTCATGTTGCATTACTTCTATCATACGGGGTTCGCTCCAGTTGATTAAATCTTTTGAATTTGAATAGCCAAATCCCAAATCACCTTTCCAGCTTGTAGTCCAAACCAAATGAAAAACGCCTTTCGAATCAACCACAATGGAAGGATCGCGCATTACTTGTTGATTTCCAATTCTGGGTTTAAGCCATGTGCCAGGAATGCTGTCCCAATGGATGCCATCAATACTGTAGATAAATCTTAAACCTTCATTTGCTGGTTCGTGAAACGATGTGGAAACATACAGAGGTTTGCTTGATGTGCATGATGAAAGAAATAAAACAAATGCAACAATAAAACTGAATTGAAAAAAAATGTTTCGGTGTGTAATTTTTTGATACGTCATCTTTAAAAGTTTTTTCTAAATTACTGACGCATATATATTCAAAAAGTACTCATGAGAAATTGATTTGATGCTATGCTTAAAACTTAAATCAATGTTTATTTTGCATAGTTACAAAGCACAGTTTTTAACGTCATTATGTTTAAATAAAAAACTTCAGTTAAATGATGAGGAAATATCTTTTTTTATCGACATTATTTTTTTTTGCTTTAGGAAATTCGCAAAACAGGGGTATAACCAAAACCAATGTTAGTAAATATGCAGTTATGCAAAGCGTTGACATTGATGCTGTGCATTGGACTAATGGTTTCTGGAAAGAACGTTTTGATGTATTTAAGGATACCATGATACTATCGATGTGGAAAACCCTGCACGATGCTGATTTAAGCCATTCGTTCAGAAATTTTGAAATTGCTGCCGGAACTTGTAGCGGAGCACATTGCGGGCCTCCTTTTCACGATGGTGATTTTTATAAGTTTTTCGAAGGAGTTGCCTCTATTTATGCGCAGACTAAAGATCCGAAATTGGATAAAATGATGGATGAAGCCATTGCAGTAATTGCCAAAGTACAACGCAAAGATGGTTATATTCATACTCCTGTTATAATTTCTGAGCTTAATAAAGGTATTGATAGTCACAATCAAGAATTGACTACAGGTACGCAAACCGGCACTAAAACCGAAAAAGCATTCGAAAACCGTTTAAATTTCGAAACATACAATCTGGGACATTTAATGATGGCAGGAATTATCCACAAACGTGCTACCGGAAAAACAACATTGTTCAATGTGGCCATAAAAGCCACCGATTTTCTTTGTCATTTTTACGAAACTGCATCGGCCGAACTTGCTCGAAATGCAATTTGTCCTTCACATTACATGGGCGTGGTGGAAATGTATCGTGAAACGGCTAATCCACGTTATCTTGAGCTTTCGAATAACCTGATAAACATACGGGGAATGGTGCAAAATGGTACCGATGATAATCAGGATAGAATCCCGTTTCGTCAGCAATACAATGCCATGGGACATGCCGTTCGTGCTAACTATTTATATGCCGGTGTAGCTGATGTTTATGTTGAAACCGGCGAAGCGCAATTAATGAAAAATCTCACAAGTATCTGGAAAGATATTGTAAACCGAAAAATGTATATTACAGGTGCTTGTGGCGCATTATACGATGGCACTTCACCCGATGGCACATATTATAAACCTGATTCAATTCAAAAAGTACATCAAAGTTATGGTCGTCCGTATCAATTGCCAAATTCAACGGCTCACAACGAAACCTGCGCCAATATCGGAAATTTACTTTTTAACTGGCGGATGTTACAGGCTACAGGCGAAGCAAAGTATGCTGATTTGGTTGAAACTGTAATTTACAACAGTGTTTTAAGCGGAATTAGTCTTGATGGGAAACGCTACTTCTACACCAATCCGCTTCGGTTATCAAAGGATTTGCCTTATACCTTGCGTTGGTCTAAAGAGCGCGAAGAATATATAAGTTATTGCAATTGTTGTCCTCCAAATACGGTTCGTACTTTAACACAGGTACAGAATTATGCTTACACAACTTCTGCTGATGCCATTTATTTTCAACTTTATGGAGGCAATGAGTTTACAACATCGTTCGGGAAAAAAGATATTCTGAAAATTGAACAAACAACAGATTATCCATGGGATGGAAAAATAGTAGTGAATGTATCTCAGGCACCTAAAAAGAAATCGCTGACTTTTAATTTCAGGATACCTTCGTGGTGTAATAATGCGACAATTACTGTTAATGGACTACCTTTGGAAGCAAAATTTGTAGCTGATACTTACGTACCTGTAAACAGGATTTGGAAAAAAGGCGATAAGGTTGAAATTAACTTTGAAATGCAACCAATGCTTATTGAGTCTAATCCATTGGTTGAAGAAACACGCAATCAGACAGCCGTAAAACGTGGTCCGATTGTTTATTGTCTTGAAGAAACGGATGCAAAGGGCACAAAATCTATCGACAATGTAATAATTCCGATGGATATTAAACTTACACCTCGTAAAACTATGATTGCCGGAAGCGATGTCGTGGTTTTGGATGGTATGGCTAATCTGACAAACGAAAACTCATGGCAAAATATTTTATATCGGCCCGTAGAAAAATCGGATAAAAAAATAAATATCACACTCATACCATACTATGCATGGGGAAACCGGGGTAAGATGGATATGACGGTTTGGATGCCGCTGGTAAAATAACGACCCCTAACCCCTTCCCAATACTTCGGAAGGGGAATAAGAAAAGAAGAACCGACCCCTAAAAGGGAGAAAATTACAATGATTTAAATTTTTTATAACTACATATATGAATATCAAAGCAGCATTCAGATACAAAACTAACTACTGTTCCCCTTTAGGGGTTAGGGGCAGAACCAAAACTAACTTTAATCCCCCTTTAGGAGTTAGAAGTTTATTGTTGTTCCTGTTTTTTAGTTTACATCTTTTTGCAGCCGATATCTACGTTTCTCCAACCGGAAACGATTTAAACGAAGGTAGTGCTTCCGCTCCTAAAGCTACTGTTTCTTCAGCATTACGACAGGCTCGTGAAATGAGACGGTTGAATTCCGATGGCATAGAGAACGGTATCAATATAATTCTGAAAGGTGGAACTTATAATTTTTATGAGACATTAAATGTTCGTCCGGAAGATAGCGGAACCCCACAATCGCCTACAATTATTTGTGCTGAAGAAAACGATAAAGTGATTATTAGCGGAGGCGTGAAAATAACGAACTGGAAAAAATCAGGAAAGTTTTTAGTTGCCGATGTGCCCGATTTCAATGGTCGCCCTTTGGATTTTCGTCAACTCTGGGTAAATGGTAAAAAAGCTGTTCGGGCACGCGATGTGGCTGATTTTGAACAAATGAACCGCATTATCCGTAACGACAAAGAAAATCAAATACTTTGGGTGCCGGCTAAAGCAGTAAAATCTATTCAGAAAGCTCCTTATGCCGAAATGGTTTTGCACCAAATGTGGGCAGTTTCTTTTTTGCGTATAAAGTCAATCGATATTTTTGGCGATTCAGCAGCCGTTTGTTTTCATAACCCGGAAAGAAAATTACAATTTGAACGTCCGTGGCCTCAACCGGTGATTAAAGAAGGAAGAAATTCGGCGTTTTATCTTACCAATGCAATAGAATTGTTAGATCAACCCGGAGAGTGGTTTTACGATATAAAAACACGTAAATTATATTATTATCCGCTCGCAGGTGAAAGAATTGAAGAGGCAATTGTTCCTGCCATAGAAACCCTTGTAAAAGTTGAAGGTACACTTGACCGACCTGTAAAGAATGTTTTTTTTCGGAATATAACTTTCAGTCATACTACATGGATGCGGCCAACAGAAAAAGGACATGTTCCGCTTCAGGCAGGCATGTATCTCACAGAAGCTTACAAGCTTCGACCGCAAATTGACCGCCCTAATAATCATAAACTCGATAATCAGGGCTGGCTCGGAAGAGCTTCGGCTGCCGTAACTGTTGCGGGGGCAAAAAATATTAGTTTTGAGAATTGTACGTTTAAGCATTTGGGTTTTTCGGGATTGGATTATATTTCCGGAACTTCCGGAGGTAAAGTGGAGAACTGCATTTTTTCCGATATTGCAGGTAACGGTTTGGTTGCCGGAAGTTTTTCGCCTCCTTCTTTTGAAACACATTTGCCTTACAATCCTAACGATTTGCGCGAAGTATGCAAAGGTTTAACCATTCACAATAATCTGATTAAGGATGTAACCAACGAAGATTGGGGATGTGTGGGAATTGCTGCCGGTTACGTATCTGATTTTACAATCACAAACAATGAAATATGTGAAGTTTCATATTCGGGTATTAGCTTGGGTTGGGGTTGGAACAGGGACTTAGTTTGTATGAAAAATAATTTGGTTAAACAAAACAATATACACCACTACGCTAAACATGCTTACGATGTTGCGGGAATTTACACACTTGGCGCACAACCCGGAACTTTGATAACTGAAAATTGGGTACACGATATTTATCATCCTTCATATGTTCATGACCCAAACCACTGGTTTTATTTATATACCGATGAAGGCTCATCGTTTATTCGAATGCTGAATAATAAAACTGATAGTATAAAATTTCTGCAAAATGCAAATGGGCCGGGAAATATTTGGGACAACAATGGACCGCAAGTGAATGACAGTATCAGACAAAAAGCAGGATTAAAACAGGAATATAAAAGAACAAAAAAATTAAATTAAGAAAATTGTAACTCTCAATATCTGTAACTAAAAATAAGCTCAAATCACACTTTATATATTTAATAAAAATACATGGAACACAAAAAAGGTAGTTTAAAAAGTACAATCGCAGTTTCGTTAACAAATTATCTTGATGCAGGCGCTATAGTTGCAGGCGCAAGCGGATTAACTCTTTGGCAAAATTATCTCGGACTTACCGAAGGGCATCTCGGCTGGCTTAACGCTATTAGTGCCAACTGTTTCGGGGCAGCTATCGGGGCCATTATCGGAGGCTTTCTTGCCGACAAATACGGACGAAAAACTATTTACACTTACAATATGCTTGTGTATATGTTGGGGATTGCAATTATCATGTTCACAGTTAATTTTCCTATGCTTTTGACAGGATTTCTGATTACCGGCATCTCGGTTGGAGCAGGTGTTCCAGCCTCATGGACATATATATCTGAAAATTCGGAAGTTGGTAAACGCGGACGAAACATGGGTATTTCACAATTTGCCTGGGGCGTTGGTCCTACAATTATTTTATTGTTGGGAATGTTGCTTGCTCCGGGTAAAGCCGATGCTTCTGCGGGTGTTTTATTTGGTTATGTGCAGAAAGTAGCGACATTATTTATGGGAAATGACGTAAGCGTTGAAGCTGTAAATGTTTTCAGCAGCCGTCTTATTTTCGGCTCTTTGTTTATTGTAGCTTTTATCGCGTGGAATTTACAACGGAAACTCAATGAGTCAAAAGATTGGGAAGATGCTATGAAAATGCAGAGTAAAGAGAAGCAGCCGGGTGTTTTCGCATCGTTTGGATCACTTTTTACCAATAAGGTAAATATTCGCACTATGCTTTTTTTGGCAGGTATTTATGTTACATGGAATATGGTTGCTTCTGTTATGGGTTTCTTTCAACAGCACATTTATGAAACAGCAGGCGGTCTTTCAAACGGGCAGGCAAATATGGTTTCAGCTATTCAATGGATCGTAATTATTGCGGTAACTTACTTTGGCTTTGCCATGTTAGTTGATAAGGTAAATCAACGATGGTTGTATTTTATTGGCACATCTATTGGCATATTGGCATGGTTTATCCTTATTTTTGTGGGGATAAAAAATTATGCTGCTTTATGGACGTTTACCATACTTTGGGGAACTCACGCAGGAATAAGTGTGCAGGCATTTTATGCGCTTTGGGCTTCGGAATTATTTCCTGCCAAATATAGGGCGGCAGCACAGGGTATTATGTTCTTTGCAGTTAGAGGTATAGCAGCGATTTGGGGATTGGTTTTTGTGAATATTTACGGCGAAAACGGTCAGGGATTCAGTACCGCAGCTTACCTTATGATAGGATTGCTCATAGTCGCGTTAATAATTGGAACAATTTGGACACCCAAAACCCGTGGCAAATCATTGCAGGAAATTACAAAAGAAAGATACGGAGACGATATTTAAATACACCTGCCCCCTAACCCCCTAAAGGGGGAATTTTGGAGCATCTCGAAAAATTATCATAAATAAATAATGACCAGCCTCAGTTCCCCTTCTTATTCCCCCTTTAGTGGGTTAGCGGGCAGGGATTAAATTATTAAACATATGAACGCTACTTCCTCAAAATGGATATGGTATCCCGGCGATTATGAAATATGGCTCGGCAACCAAATGAACAACCGCCGTACCGAACGTGGCGCTTTTTTTCCTCATTTTTGGAAAATGGACAGCCATTATGTTTTGGTGGAATTCAGTAAAAAGATTGATTTGGCTGTGGCCGAAGAAATTGAGATTTCCGTTGAAGGTACGTTTAACATAAAATTCGATGGTAAACTCCAATTCGGGATGCCAAAGAAATTCACATTGCCTGCCGGAAAACATAGTTTAAATATTAAAGTGTGGAATCAGGCAACTCCTCCCACTATTTTTATAAATAGTAAAACCGTTAAATCGGATAACTCATGGAAAGTAACTTATGAGGATAAAGAATGGATTGACGAAAGCGGAAAAGCCAGTGACACTTCAGCCACTATTTATATGGAAGCCGATGGTTGGGATGAATTTAATGCTTCAGACAAATTTCCTTCGAAATACAAACTTGAAGTTTCACCTCAGTTAGCCTTAAAACGCGAAAAAATAGCTGATGGCGAAATTATTGATTTCGGTAAAGAAACATTTGGTTTTTTACAACTACGGGGACTAAGCGGGAAAGGCAAAGTATATATTTATTACGGCGAAAGTCGCAAGGAGGCACTCGACACTGAATACTGTGAAACTTTAGATATTTTATATATCGATGGAAATAATATAACCGATGAAGCATTAGCAAACACAAAGCCTGTTTCTGATATTTATACGCTTGAAAACAGTAAAGCATTCCGATATGTTTATATTACAAAAGAAGCTGATGTAAAGTATGCTGATGTAAGCATGCTATACGAATATAAACCAGTTGAATATCGCGGAAAATTTTGCTGTAGCGATGATGAGTTGAACAATATCTGGAAAGTGGGCGAATATACCATGCATCTTACCACCCGTGAATTCTTTATCGATGGAATAAAGCGCGACCGCTGGACCTGGAGTGGCGATGCTATTCAAAGCTATCAGATGAATTATTACTTGTTTTTCGATGCGCAAACCGTTCGGAATACTATTTGGTTGTTGCGGGGAAAAGATCCGGTTTCAAGTCATTCCAATACTATTATGGATTATACTTTTTACTGGTTTCTGAGTATCTACGATTATTATTTGTATACGGCCGACAGTCGTTTTATTGCACAAATTTATCCGCGTATGCAAACCATGATGGAATATGTGCTCGGTAGAACGAATAAAAACGGTATGGTAGAAGGACTCACCGGCGACTGGATTTTTGTGGACTGGGCTGAAGGTTATATGGATAAAAAAGGCGAACTGGCGTACGAGCAGGTGTTGTTTTGCAAAAGTTTAGAAACAATGGCGCTCTGCTCAAAACTTGCCGGCAACCCGATCGACCAATCCAAATACGAAAAACTGGCTGCTGATTTGCGCGAAAAACTTATTCCTGCATTTTGGAACGAAACAAAAAAGGCATTGGTTCACAATCGCCTGAACGGTGAGCAACAAGAACAGGTAACCCGCTACGCCAATATGTTCGCTTCGTTTTATAATTATTTATCGACCGAACAGCAGCAGGAAATTAAAACTTCGGTATTGCTCAACGATTCCATTATGAAAATTTCCACGCCATACATGCGTTATTACGAGTTGGAAGCATTATGTGCAATGGGAGAACATGAAGAGGTAATGAAAGAAATAAAAGCCTATTGGGGCGGTATGATTCGCGAAGGAGCTACTTCGTTCTGGGAAAAATACAACCCAGCCGATAAAGGCGCACAACATTTAGCCATGTATGGTCGTCCGTACGGAAAAAGTCTCTGTCATGCCTGGGGAGCAAGTCCTATCTATCTGTTGGGTAAATATTACCTCGGTATTCAACCCGTAAAAGCCGGATATTCCGAATTTTCCATCACTCCAAACCTCGGAGGACTGAAATGGATGGAAGGAACAGTTCCCACGCCAAACGGCGAAATTAAATTATTTATGGATAATGAAACTATTAAAGTAACTGCTACCGAAGGTCGCGGATATCTTACTTTTACGAGCAACTCCAAACCAGAAGCTTCGAAAGGTACGATTGAGAAATTAGACGGGAATAAATACAGACTGCTGATTGATGGAAAAGTGGAAATCATTGTAAATTATTAATAAACATGTCATTCAATTGCAATCCCTTACTTGGCAACTCACCCTTGCCTGTAGATATAGTTCTCCTGCCCGAATGGTGGCACAAAAACGAGAAAATCACCTTTGATACAGACTTTTTTTACCATCCGCTCAAGCGGGTAGAGGTGGAGCAGCAAAAGGAAAAAGTGCTTTATGAGCGCTGGGGACATTACGGTTTGGGTGAGCACCGCAACGAAGCCCGTCCTGAAATTGGTGCTGTACATTTGGCAGCCGGTTATTTGTTGTCCGAAATGATGGGTTGCGAAGTAAATTACTCCGAAAATCACCCTCCACAGGTACTTGCAGCACATAAAGAACTTGAAAATGTGAGCTTAGAAGAAGCTTTCAATTCCGAGAGTTTTAAAAAAGTGCTGAAGTTGACCGATGCACTTAAATCCAAATATGGATATGTAACCGGCGATATTAACTGGGGCGGTGTGCTGAATATTGCCATGGATTTGCATGGCGAGAATATCTTTTTGGATATGATGATGATGCCCGACGAAACGAAAGCTTATTTTAATTCAATAGCTGCAGTGATTGAGAAGTTCACCGATTTTCTGAAAAGTGCCACCGGTTCAACTTCCGTTTCGGTGAATCGCGGTGTTCGTCATTTGGATAAACCGGTGCTGCTACATTCTGAATGTTCGCACACTATGATTTCGGCTGAAGATTACGATGAATTTCTACTGCCTTACGATATTGCCTGGAGTCAAAAGAGACCATACGGCATACATTATTGCGGACCTGATCCACATAGAATGGCAGCTTCTTTTGCCAAAATTCCGCATCTCGATTTTTTAGATGTAGGCTGGGGTGGCGACATTAAAGTGTTACGTGAGCATTTGCCGGATACTTTCCTAAATATCCGTTACAGTCCTGTTGAGTTAGCCAAACAAACTAAAGATGAAGTGCGAGAAACCATAATTTCGCTGGTAAACGATTCAGGTAATCCTTACCTGACAGGCGTTTGCTGTATCAATATTGATGACTCTGTAAGTGATGATAAGATTGATACGATTTTTGAAACAGTGGAGGAGTTAAGAATGACCCCTAACCCCTAAAGGGGAATAATATAAAATGCCAAAACAATTCGATAATAAAAAAGCGGACTCACAGGCGACGCTGGTAGAACCGGTTAAACCTGAGAATTTTGATTTCGATGTGTACGAAAGTTATGCATCGGAGCTAAACAAACGATGTGCTGAATTTTGGAATAAACCATCCGGTGTGTTGGTTTACCGCCGTATGCGGGTGGCTGAATGTTTTTCGTTTGGCAGTCGGGATATGAAGCGCTCGCTGGAATTGCAGTTGGGTGCGCTGGAGAAAAGTATGCTGTTTAAAGCCGATGTCCCAAATTTTTTAGAACCGTGGTATGGAATCGGTACCATAGCAAGCGCTTTTAGTGGCGATTATGTTTGGCACGAAGGTCAGGCGCCTGCGCTGCAAACCCGATTTAATTCTATCGATGAAGTGCTGGCATACGAACCTATAGAAGTAGCAAAAACTAATATTGGCCGCCACACACTTGATATGATTGCGTACTTCATGGAGAAAACGAACGGACGTGTTCCTGTGTCGCTTACTGATACACAATCGCCGCTCAATATGGTTGGGCATTTATATCCGCTCGATCAGTTTTTTATGGATACCATCATGGAGCCCGAAAAAGTGATTCAATTGTTCGATCGTTTGGCTGATTTATCCATACAATTCAATAATGAACAGTTGAAACTGATTGGTTCTGCGCTGGCTTCGCCGGGTCATGGTTTTGCTTCGTCCACAGCATGGAAAGGATTGGGCATGAGTGATGACAATGCCATTATGATTTCGCCTGAACAATATATGGAGTTGGCTGTTCCCTCAGTTGAAAAAATTTGTTCTCCGTTGGGCGGACCTGTTTTCCATTCGTGTGGCGACTGGAGTAATTGGGTGGATGCGGTTTTGCAAACTAAAGGACTATTGATGGCCGATGGCGCTTTCTCTCCTCAAACCGATCCCGGAGCTACTAATAATCTGGAGGCTTTTCACAAATTTGCTAATACCGACATTGTACTGAATGCGAGAATCGTAGGAGATTTATCTACAATTCGCGATCAGTTAACCCGCCTTTGGATTCCCGGAATGAAGATGGTGGTGGTAACCTATTGCGAAACACCCGAAGAACAGGATGAAGCGTACCATTTAATATACGAAATATGTCAGTAAAAATAGGTACATACCGTTGGCGTATTGTGGTACTGCTTTTTTTTGCCACCACCATAAATTACATCGACAGGCAGGTGTTAGGCATTTTGGCTCCACAGCTTCAGGCACTATTTGGTTGGTCGGAAGCCGATTATGGTTATATTATCATGGCATTTCAGGCTGCTTATGCCATCGGACTTTTATCCACAGGAGCATTACTCGACAAAATCGGGACGCGGTTGGGATTTATCATTTCGGTCAGTTTGTTGAGTTTGGCAGGAATGTTTCATGCTGCGGTATCGTCGGTTGCAGCTTTTGCTACAGCCCGTTTTGCTTTAGGTATTGGCGCTTCAGCAAATTTTCCCGCAGCCATTAAAACCATTGCCGAATGGTTTCCAAAAAAAGAACGCGCGCTTGCAACAGGAATTTTTAACGCAGGTTCAAATGTCGGCGCTATACTCACACCATTAATCATTCCTTTAGTTGCAGTCAAATTTGGCTGGCAATGGGCTTTTATCAGCGCAGGTGCTTTAGGTTTTGTGTGGCTTGTATTTTGGATGGTAACTTACAAAAAGCCCGAAGAAAGTAAAAAACTCAGTGCCGGGGAACTGAAATTTATTCTTCAGGATGAGAAAGATCCGGAAACAAAAAAACTACCGTGGAAATCAATCTTTACATATAAGCAAACCTGGGGAATTTGTCTTGCCCGTTTCCTAACCGACCCTATTTGGTGGTTTTTCCTTTTCTGGTTACCAAAGTACTTAAATTCAACGTATAATATCGATTTATTACATATAGGTTTACCGCTTATTGTGGTATATGTTATTTCTATTGTAGGTTCGGTTTTCGGAGGTTGGTTTTCGTCTTTTCTTATCAAAAAAGGTAAAAACACTGTTTCGGCCCGTAAGCTAACCATTTTTTTTATGGCATTACTCGTTATTCCCATTTTCTTCACTTCACAGGTATCAAATCTTTGGCTTGCAGTTATGTTTGTTTCGATGGCAACTTTCGCGCATCAAGGATATGCAGCTAATATTTTTACGATAGTTTCAGATATTTATCCGAAAAATGCTGTTGGTTCGGTAACCGGATTAGCAGGTTTTGCCGGTGCAGTTGGTGGAGTGCTATTTTCAGGAGGCGTTGGACTTATTCTTGAAATTACAGGAAGTTATTATGTGATTTTTGGAATAGCCAGTGTCGCATATTTACTTTGCTGGCTGTCGCTTCAACTTTTGGTTCCTAATCAGAAGATACAATTCAAATAAAATAACTGTATTACTACTCAGCCCCCTAACCCCCTAAAGGATGAACGTAGGAGCAACGATTGAAAATTTGTGCGCTTAATTTTGGTGGTTCTTTTGAGAAAATTGAATTTATTTACTCTGAAATTTTTCTGAAAACAATTAATGTGACACTTGCTAAAGTACTGAGTAGTATAAATCAGATAGATTAACAGTTTTTTTTATACTGTATTATGCTGTCAATTAAAAAAAACAAATCCGGATAATTTTCATAATTTTCCGGATTTTGAATTTATTGTTTGATGTTTTATTGACAAATCACACAACCTTCGCACTTCGAAAGTTCACCTCGTAAACGTTTCTCCACGAGCATTTTCATTCT
This sequence comes from uncultured Paludibacter sp., assembly GCA_964405245.1. Taxonomy (GTDB): domain Bacteria; phylum Bacteroidota; class Bacteroidia; order Bacteroidales; family Paludibacteraceae; genus Paludibacter. Next base: position 5,837 of record CAYONE010000067.1, on the reverse strand, counting down.
GTCCTGCAAAGCATCAATACGAATATTTTCAATTACATCGGCAGTAAATGCAAACATCAGCAGCAAGCGCGCTTCCTTTTCGGGAATTCCGCGTTGGCGCATGTAGAACATGGCTGATTCGTCCAATTGACCGATGGTTGCACCGTGCGAGCATTTTACATCGTCGGCATATATCTCGAGTTGCGGTTTGGTTCGCATTTTGGCGGTACGGTTCAGTAAAATATTTTTATTTGTTTGATATGCCTGTGTTTTTTGTGCATCGCGGGCAACGTAAAGTCTTCCGGTAAATCCACCTTTGGATACATCGTCGAGCACATATTTAAACAACTCGGCACTGTGGCAATTGGGTTTGTTGTGGAGAATTGAGCTGTAATTGTCAACCTGTTGATTTTTATCGCCAATCACCATACCGCAAAGTGTGGTTTCGCAATGTTCGCCATTTATACCAATTTCAATTGTATTACGCGTAATGCCATTATGAAGTGTCATAATGTTTGAAAGTACATTTGAAGATGCCTTTTGGTCGATAAGCAAAGTTGAAAGATTGGTAGTTTTGTTATGTGTATTTTCAAGTTTATAATGCTCGTAAGTAGCATATTCGTCCACAAAAACTTCAGATACACGATTTGTAATAAACCGCACATCATCCATTGTATGATCGCAAACCAACAATTGAGCTTTGGCGTTTTTCTCAAGTATAATCAGATTATGACTGTTCGCCATAAAATCCACGTCCGATCGCATAATGTTTATCAACTGAACGGGACGGTCGAGCTGCACATTTTCAGGTACATACATGAAAAATCCATCCTGAGCAAAAGCTCCGTTGAACGCCACTAAACCATCCTTTTTATCAGCAGAAAGTTTTCCGTAATATTTTTCAACCAATGCGGGATATTTATCGCAGGCATCGCGCAATGAACAGATTATTACATTTTCAGGTAATTCATTGTTGCGTTTATCATTTACAGGATAAAAACCATCATTCAAAACAAAATACAGATAAGAATGAATTCCGGGTACATCACACGTGAAAACTTCGTAAGGATTTACCGGAATATCAAGCCTGTTGATGTTTAAACCATAATCTGCAGAAAGCGCTTCGGTCAGGTCGGTATATTTGTAATTTTCAAGTTGAGATGTGGGAAATCCCAAGCTCTCGAAAAGCTCAAAAGAAGCATCACGTCCCGCATTCATCAATGCAGACGAATGCTTTTTAATGGTTTCGTGATACTGTTTATATAAATTGATATATTCAGCCCCTCCTAACCTCCCCACAAGGGAGGAATTGAAGTTAGCTTCGTTATTAATTACTTTCATTTAAATTTTCATTAAATTAATGATTCAAAATTGCACATCGGCAAAAAGTCCCCTTGTGGGGGATTAGGGGGCTTCTACTTCCTGTTTAATCCAGTCGTATCCTTTTTCCTCAAGTTCAAGTGCCAGATTCTTATCTCCTGTTTTTACAATGCGGCCATCATAAAGCACATGCACAAAATCGGGTACAATATAATCGAGCAGACGCTGATAATGAGTAATCACCACAAAAGCGTTGTTGTCGTTTTTAAGTTTATTTACGCCATTGGCAACAATGCGGAGAGCATCAATATCAAGCCCGGAATCTGTTTCGTCCAATATTCCGAGTTTCGGATCGAGCATTGCCATTTGAAAAATTTCGTTACGTTTTTTCTCACCACCAGAGAAACCTTCGTTTACCGAACGATTTGTGAGTTTATTGTCCATTTCAACCAACGCTTTTTTTTCCCGCATCAAACGGAGGAAATCAGTAGCCGAAATAGGCTCCTCGCCACGATATTTGTGTTGCTCATTTATGGCGGTGCGCATAAAATTTACCATACTCACACCGGGAATTTCCACCGGATACTGAAAACTCAGGAAAATACCTTCGTTAGCACGCTCTTCGGGAGCAAGTTCCAGTAAATCCTTTCCATCAAAATTTACGTTACCGTGAGTTACTTCGAACGATGGATGACCGGTAAGTACCGAAGCAAGTGTTGATTTTCCTGCTCCGTTCGGACCCATAATAGCGTGTATTTCGCCCGGACGAACCACAAGGTTCAGTCCCTTTAATATTTCTTTGCCATCAATATTGGCATGTAAGTTTTTAATTTCAAGCATAATTCTTGCCCCCTAACCCCCTAAAGGGGGAACTTCTCGTATTTCAGAAGGGGGTGAGAAGTTAAATATATTTGTTTTTATAAATTTTAATACTAATATTATTCCTCCTTAAGGGGGTTAGGGGGGCATGTTACCCTACACTTCCTTCCAGCGTTATTTGCAGCAGTTTTTGCGCTTCTACAGCAAATTCCATAGGTAGCTTATTTAATACTTCTTTTGCATAACCGTTTACGATAAGACCAACCGCATCTTCGGTGGAAATTCCGCGTTGATTGCAATAAAAAATCTGATCTTCGCTGATTTTCGAAGTCGTTGCTTCGTGCTCCACTATGGCAGTTTCGTTGTTTACTTCCATGTACGGAAATGTATGTGCACCACATTTATCACCCAGTAACAAACTGTCGCATTGTGAGAAATTACGGGCATTTTCGGCTTTTGCACCTACACGCACCAAACCGCGATAGCTATTATTGCTTACACCTGCCGAAATACCTTTAGACAAAATATGACTGCGGGTATTACGCCCTAAGTGAATCATTTTCGTGCCTGTGTCAGCTTGCTGATGGTGATTGGTTACAGCCACCGAGTAAAACTCAGCAGACGAATTATCGCCCTGAAGTATGCAACTCGGATATTTCCATGTAATAGCCGAACCGGTTTCCACCTGTGTCCACGAGAGTTTTGAATTTTCGCCTTTGCAAATACCACGCTTGGTTACAAAGTTGTAAACTCCTCCGCTGCCGTTTTTGTCGCCCGGATACCAGTTTTGCACGGTCGAATATTTTACTTCAGCATTTTTCATAACCACAATTTCCACTATTGCGGCGTGTAGTTGATTCTCATCGCGACTTGGAGCTGTACAGCCTTCAAGATACGAAACGTAGCTATCTTCATCGGCTACAATCAATGTACGTTCAAATTGCCCTGTGTTAACTGCATTAATACGGAAATACGTGGAAAGTTCCATCGGACAACGTACGCCTTTGGGAATATATACAAACGATCCATCGCTGAAAACAGCCGAGTTGAGCGCTGCAAAAAAGTTATCGGTTACCGGCACTACCGACGACATATATTTCTGTATCAAATCGGGGTGATGTTCCACCGCCTCGCTGAACGAACAGAAAATAATGCCTTTCTCTGCAAGGGTTTCCTTGAAAGTTGTTTTCACTGATACGCTGTCCATTACCGCATCCACTGCAATGCCCGATAGCGCCATTTGTTCTTCAAGCGGAATACCTAATTTATTGAAAGTATTCAGCAATTCGGGATCGACCTCGTCAAGACTTTTGGGTGAGTTTTTGCGCGGAGCTGCATAGTACGAAATGGCCTGATAATCGATTTCAGGTATTGTGAGATGCGCCCATTGGGGCATTTTCATTTCTCTCCATTTGCGAAATGCATTGAGTCGGTACTCAAGCATCCATATCGGCTCATTTTTCTTTGCCGAAATAAGACGAACCACATCTTCATCGAGTCCGACAGGGATAATGTCGGTTTCAATTTCGGTGGTAAATCCGTATTTATATTCACTTTGGGTTACTTCATGTAATATATCTTCTGCCATAAAAATATTTTGTTCTGATTTTCAATTCGCCCCATTTTACAAAACGATTGAAATAATTTACAAAAGTACAAAAAAGCAAGTTAATATGCGATTTTATTTGTTGTTGTGTTGTTTGCCACATAACATAAAATATTGCTGTTTTGTTTAGAAAAAAGTCGAAAAATATCCAAATTACAGTATGTTAACGCTTTCATAAACTGACAATTTAGCTATAAATTTTAGTCAAAAATATATCGAAATTCAAAGTGTACTTGGCTAATAATAAAAATAATAGACCAGTTTTGAAAAAAAACACATATCTTTGTATTTGATTAATTTAAATTTACAGTTATCAAAAAAAATGTCGGAGCAAAAGGATAAAGAAAAAAGAACGCGACGAACCAAAATAGCTATTGAGAGAGATGTGCTTCAAGCCATAGATTCGTTGATTGAAGAAGTTGGTTTCCGGAATATAACTTTGACCGGAGTTGCTGATCGAGCAAAGATTGAACCTGCTGTTTTCTATCGTAGATATGCAAATTTGGAAGAACTTTTTGATAAATACACACGTAAGTATGACTATTGGTTCGGTGATATTTTAGAAAGCATACCAAAAAATTTAAGCGAAGATGAGGGTTTACAATTTGTTTTAGACAAATTAATACAATCATTGTACAAAAATAAAGGGATGCAGCAATTGCTTAAATGGGAATTGACTGAAGATAATCCTACCACACGACGAACCGCGCAGTTACGTGAATCGATAAACGAACCTTTAATAAAACTCTTAGAATATAAGTTTCAGGGTAGTGGTCTCAATATTAATGTTATAGCGGCTACTGTAATTTCCGGAATTTACTATTTAATTTTACACCGTCAGCGTTCTACATTTTGCGGAGTGGACTACAATACCCGCTCTGGGAAAGAGCAGTTTATGGAAGGTATAAGACAATTAACTAATTTACTGTTTGACAAGTTGAGAAAAGACTGGGAAATGTCGCTAATTGTAGAAAAACTCAAAGCAGAAGGAGTTAGCGAAGAAATTATTGCAAAATGCTTTTCGAAATAAACTACTGAATTAGGAAGATTTATTTGCTTTTTTTTACTCTCCAGAATATTGATTATATTATTCATCCTGAATACATTTTTTTTATTTTCGGTTTTTACTTTGATAGTTCCCTTTTCTTGTTTTTACACTTTTAATTACACAACTACTTATTATCAATAATTTAATTCTAAAGAAATAATTTATTACTCATTCATAAGTATATGATGTTTTATGTAATTATTAATCATGTGAAATAACTTGTTTCAACAAATTGTATTGAGATATTTTCTACGATAGCGAAAGTTCAAGAACTGATGAAATTTGTAAGGTTTTCAAAGAATTTTATGCCGTAAAAGCAAATCTCAGCAGAATTACAAAATAATTAATTCAATTTTGCAGATTTACAAAAATGAATTCTGAAGCATTAAACAAAAATATAAAAAATCTACTGAAAATAGTAGAAGGTGATGTGTCGCTTTATTTCAGAGATTTAAACACTGATTTCTGTTATAAAATAAACGAAAATGAGATTTATAATACTGCAAGCTTAATGAAAATTTTTGTTGGTTTGCAGTATTTGCGACTAGTAGAAAAAGGGAAAATAGATGTAAAGATTCCTGTGAAGATTAAAAACTCTTTTCGAAGTAAATTTGATAATTCGTTGTTTGAACTTTCCCCGGAAATTGATAGCGATCCGGATTTGTACCAGAAAATCGGCTCGGAGATTAATGCAATAGAATTGATTGAAAGAATGATTACGCGCAGTAGTAATCTTGCAACCAATAACCTTATCGAATTTATTGAAAAGGAAAGCACTTTTGAGAATTTATTAAAGGAAATTGGAGTTTCAAATACTCAGATTATTCGTGGTGTTGAAGATCAAAAAGCCTTTGATGCGGGCATTACAAATTTTACTACTGCTGCCGATATGGCTAAGGTTTTAGAATATATCAATACCGGAGTGTTGAAAAATGATATTTATATTACTCAATTATTTAAATTTTTGCATGAACAGAAACATAATTCAATAATTCCCTTACACTTGCCAAAAAATCTGCTTATAGCCCATAAAACCGGTAATTTAAATTCGTGCATTCACGATGC
>CAYONE010000066.1:0-25095 GCA_964405245.1 uncultured Paludibacter sp. | reverse complement strand
TTAAGAATAACGCTGAATAACAGCGATATATAATATTAATCGAAATAAAGTCTAAAATAAATACTGCAAAAAAACAAGAAAAACAAGAAACTGAAAAACAATAACCAAAAATCTGAATTTAATTGACTTTACCCAATCAAAACTTCGCTGATTTAATAGCAAATTTCTAAATATTGCAGCTTTGCAAAGCACTTTATTTCAAATAAAATAATTATCAGCAATAATTGTTTTTCAATTTGGCTGATAAGTAGAATTTTTGTAATTTTGCACTCGATTTAGAAAACTCAATTTTAAAAATTATATAACAATGATTAAAGTAGGTATTAATGGATTTGGCCGCATCGGACGTTTGGTATTCCGTGCAGCACAGGAAAGAAATGATGTACAGGTAGTAGCAGTTAACGACCCATTTTTGGATCTTGACTATTTAATTTACATGTTACAGTACGATACCGTACATGGTAAATTCCAGGGAACTGCTGAAAACAAAGATGGCAAACTGTTTGTAAACGGCAAAGAAGTTGCGTTTTACGCTGAAAAAGATCCTGCCAATATTGGTTGGGGAGCTTCAGGTGCTGACTATGTAGTTGAGTCAACCGGCGTTTTCACTACAATCGACAAAGCTAAAGCCCACATTGCAGCCGGCGCTAAAAAAGTTGTTATTTCTGCTCCTTCGGCTGATGCTCCAATGTTTGTTTGCGGCGTTAACCTTGAAGCTTATAAAGCAGACATGGATATCGTTTCGAATGCATCATGTACTACTAACTGTTTAGCTCCTATTGCTAAAGTTATCAATGACAATTTCGGAATTGTTGAAGGTCTGATGACTACAGTTCACGCAGCTACAAATACACAGAAAACAGTTGACGCACCTTCAGCAAAAGACTGGAGAGGTGGTCGTTCAATTCTTGGAAATATTATTCCTTCTTCAACAGGCGCTGCAAAAGCAGTAGGAAAAGTTATTCCTTCGCTCAATGGCAAACTTACAGGTATGGCATTCCGTGTTCCTACAGCTGACGTTTCAGTTGTTGACTTAACTGTTCGTTTAGAAAAAGCAGCATCGTACGATGAAATTAAAGCAGCGATGAAAACTGCTTCAGAAACTACAATGAAAGGAATTCTTGGTTATACCGAAGACTCTGTAGTATCTTCTGATTTCATTCACGAATCACGCACTTCAGTTTTCGATGCAGGTGCAGGTATCGCTTTGAATGGAAACTTTGTAAAATTAGTAAGCTGGTACGATAATGAGTGGGGTTATTCATGCAAAGTACTCGACTTAATTGTTCACATGGATTCAGTGAAATAATTCTTTGCAAATTCAAATTATCAATCCTCTGAAAATCAATTTTTCAGAGGATTTTTTTTGCAAAAAAATGAACTTATAAATAATTATTGTTGTTTAAATATGAAATAAATAATTTTTGTATAAATTTGCCAATCATTATGATAAATTTATTTCTAAACAATTTTTTATCTCAAATTTCATATTTTATAACATACAGTCTGTTTATAATATTCTTAAATATCTCTATAGTAATTAAATAATCAAAAAAATCAATTCAAAACATGAAAAAAATTACACTTTCTCTGCTGGTTTTTCTGTTATTAGCATGGAGTGTCGATGCGAAAATCAGAAATCAGAATGAAGCAAGAGAGCTTGCTGGAACTTTTTTTGAAAACAATTCTTCCACATTAATGAAAGCGCCTGCTACCGGCAGTCGGGTAACATTAAACTACATTTGTTTGAACGATGAAGAAAAAAGCGCTTCATTCAATCAACCTCTTTACTACGTTTACAATATTGGCGAAAATGCCGGTTTTGTTATCGTATCTGCAGATGACAGAGCCAATACCATTCTCGGATATTCAGACGCAGGAAGTTTCGATATTAACAAAATTCCTGAAAATTTCAGAACGTGGCTTAGCTTTTATACCAAAGAATTAAAGTATTTAATTGAAAAACCTGAGAGTTCTCAGACAATTAACTCAGAAATTCTTTTATTGAATGAAAATCAAAATAAGGCACCCAAAAGTACAAATGCCGGAGTCGCACCTTTACTTGGTGGAATTAAATGGAATCAGGATTCACCTTTTAACGATATGTGTCCTGTTATTAACATACCTACAGCAGGAGCAAGAGCAGTAACCGGATGTGTAGCAACTGCGATGGCACAGATAATGAAATATCATGAGTGGCCACTTACCGGAACAGGTTCAAATTCATATACAACAGCTACTTTAGGAATTCCTTTAAGTGTTAACTTTTCGAGTACTACTTACGATTGGGCAAACATGACCGATACTTATGGTATATCAAGCTCTCAACCAGAAAAAGATGCTGTGGCAACTTTGATGTATCATTGTGGTGTAGCAACAAATATGGATTACCATACCGAGAGTGGAACTTCTGTGAATGCTGCTGCAAATGCTTTTAAAACCTTCTTTGGCTATGACTCCAATCTTCAACTTTACAGTAGAGATTATTACACCCGAGCAGAATGGATTGATATGTTGAAATCAGAAATTGATGCTTCCAGGCCTGTTCTTTATGCCGGATCGTCATCGAGTGGAGGTCATGCTTTTGTTTGCGATGGTTACGACAGTGAAAATTATTTTCACTTTAACTGGGGTTGGGGAGGTTTATCGAATGGATTTTTTGCAATTACCGCACTTAATCCTGGCGACATAGGCATTGGAGGAGGAAACGGCAGCGGGTATAATTCATTTCAATCAATTATTACCGGCATACAAGAACCAAGTGTTTCATCAGTCGAAAGTTTTGTTTTAAGTATTGCCAAACCTTTGGAAAGCTCGGTAAGTTCAACTACTCGAAATGGTAACTTCAACATCACTTTAAATGAATTATTTAATTTAGGTGCAAATTCATTTACCGGTTCAATAGGTTTAGCACTTTACAATACTTCAGGTTTAGTAGAAATAATTGATCAGGGAACTGTAACAGATCTTGGCTCTTACTATGGTTGGAATAGTTTAAGCTTCGAAGATTTAACTATACCATTAAGTGTAACGAATGGAATTTACAAATTATATGCAGTATATAAGGGTGCTACAGAAACTGATTGGCAAAAAATGCGTGGGTTGGTTGGTACACCTAATTACCTGACTACAACCATTTCTTCTACTGAAGTTCAATTTGCAGAAGACAATACAGCATACCCGAATCTTACATTAAATTCACTTACTGTAACAGGAAATTTGTATCAGGATAAAACCGGACGTTTCAATGTGAATATAACAAACTCGGGTGGCGAATACTACTCAAATTTAATTGTTTACTTACGTTCCACTGCCGATGTTAATAATTATCAGACTGTTGTGATAAATCCTACAAATATTGCAACTGGTGAAACTTATGTTAAGCAATTTTCGGGTAAAGTAAATGTAACTCCGGGTGAGTACTATTGTGTTATTTTTGCTGATCCTGACAATGATGCATCTACCAATAGTTATTCAGCTCTTGAACCATACATTATTGTAAATATACTTGCTACTCCAACAGGAAGTCCATCACTTTCAATGCCAACCGTAATGTCGTTCCCAAATAATGCAAGTGTACCAAAAAACAATGCGGTACTTACAGCGAGCATTTCCAACTCAGGAGACTATTTTGAAAACAAAATGATTGCATTTATTTTCCCATCAGGAGGAGGTTCATCGCTTGGCTATATAGGTTATCAAAATGTAATTGTGGATGCAGGCGAAACTACTCAGGTTACATTTAGTGGAAGCATAGATTTACCTGTTGGAAATTATAAAATTGCAGCGTATTACCACAATGGTTCCTCATGGACTCCAATTACTCCAACTTCAAACTCAGTAATTAATTTTACTTTAGCAAGCGAAGTTTGGACTGCAAACGATGTGTTACAAAATCAATTTAACACATTATATCCAAATCCGGCATTGGATAAATTGTATGTAAATGTATCTGACAAAACACAAATTATTAAAGTTCTCGACCTTGCAGGACGACAATTAATTAGTGAAAAAAATATTCATAACGGATTGGCCGAAATAAATATTTCAACTCTTGAAAGCGGAGTTTACATTTTACAAATTATTGATAATGAAAACAATTTAAATAATTTGAAATTCATTAAAAAATAAAATCAACAATTATTATTTTATCGTCAGCAGAAACATTTTTGTTTCTGCTGACGTTTTTTTAAAACACATTCAAAGTATTGAATCAAAAAATCAGATATATTAATTATCTTTGAAACATTAAATTAACAATTATAGCATTTATGAAAATTTTTAGATTGTTGCTCACTATCAATCTGATCATGAGCTTTGTCATTACTTCTTTAGCTTCAAGTCGCAGTTTAGAAGAATCTGCTTTAATAGCGAAGAGTTTTTTTGGTAAAAATGTATCCTCAGCTCAAAAAGCCCCCTCCTCAGCTACAATTATTCAGTCAGCAAGTCCTTTTAAAATACAGTTGAGTAATTCTGAAATTGAAAATTCCGACAAGTATTTTCATATTTTTAATGCTCCAAACAATGGAGGATTTGTGATAATTTCGACAAATCAGCAAACCAAAACAATTCTTGGGTATTCAGATGAAGGCAATTTCGACAATCAAAATATACCTGAAAACCTTAAACAATGGCTTGCTGTTTATGCGGGTGAAATTGAAAGTATTAATCTTCAGCCGGAAAAATCAGTAACACAGCCAACTAAAATCGTTCAGAATTCCACCGAGAATTCAAACCTTGCAGCATCTGTTTCGCCTTTGCTCAGGAATATAAAATGGAATCAGAACAGCCCATACAATTTACTATGTCCTATAATTGATTCAACCAACAATACCAGAGCTGCCGCAGGTTGTGGAGCCACTGCCCTTGCGCAGGTTATGAAATACTACAACTGGCCACCATCTGGTTCGGGTTCCAACTCGTACACTACAGAAACACTGAAGATTCCGCTAAATGTAAATTTTGCCGGAACTCAATACGATTGGGCAAACATGACCGGAATTTACAATACGGCAAGTACTGAAGTGCAGAAAAATGCAGTTGCAACTCTAATTTATCATTGTGCTGTGGCTGTAAATATGGATTTTAACAAATCGAGCAGTGCTTATACTACTGATATTGCTCGTGCTTTATTTAAGAATTTCGGTTACGACAGCAATGCTCAGGTCTATATCCGGAATTATTACACCCGTAATGAATGGGAAAATATGATTAAAACTGAACTTAACAATAATCGTCCGGTTTTATACAATGGTCAGGCTTCTGATGGCGGACATATTTTTGTGTGCGATGGTTACGATGCCAATGGTTTGTATCATATCAACTGGGGTTGGGGTGGCATTTCAGATGGATATTTTGAGCTTTCAGCGCTTAATCCGAACGAATTGGGCATTGGGGGAGGAAATGCAGGCGGTTACAATTCCGATCAGTATATGATTATCGGAATTCAGAAACCCACATCTGCTTCATTACCAACTTATCATATTTATACAAATTCAGCATTATCGAGCACTGCTTCACAAATAGGACGAAACGAAAGTTTTGGAATTACTACCCAAAAAACATTTAATTATGGCATTAACACCATTGCAGGCAGTTTTGGAGTAGGATTATACAACGGAAATTCTCTCGTACAGGTTTTAAGTTACGGAAATATCAATCTAAACAGTTTTTATGGCTGGAACACTTATACATTTAATTCATTAACCATTCCTACAGCTACAATTGCCGGAAATTACAGAATTTATATTATTTACAAACCAAGCACAAGTACTGAATGGAGTATCGTTCGCGGAAAAACCGGAACTCCAAACTATATGAATGTAACAGTTGAAGCTTCGCTTGTTAAATTCAGTGTTCCTACAGAGGTTTATCCGACCCTAAGTTTACAAAAAATTGAAACCATTGGAAATCTGTACAAAAACAAAACAGGAAGATTCAAAGCATTAATAACCAACAATGGAGGTGAATATAATTCGAAATTAAGTATTTATTTAAGTACTGAAAGTAATCCTGAAAGTCAGGTAATACTGACAACCGATCCTGTAAATATCGCTTCAGGAGAAACTAAAGAAGTAGAACTGAATGGTACAATTAATGTTGAACCCGGAAACTACAAATTAGGAATATTGTACGATGCTAATAATTATTTAACTAATCCTGCAAATTATGTAAAATTAGGCGATTTGGTAAATGTACAGGTATTGAACGAACCTGAAACTGCCCCTGTTTTGACACTTAATACTCCAATTTCTTTTGCTAATCCGCAAAACATATTTTCAAGCAATGCCACACTTTCGGCAAATATCACAAACAGCGGCGGTTATTTCGAGGATAAACTCATAGCGTTTATATTCCCAACAACATCGCCAAGCAGTTCTCTGACGTATATAGGTTATCAAACAGGAATTTTAGATCAGAACGAAACAAAAACAATTGATTTTACGGGAAGTATTGCCCTTCTCCCGGGCGATTACAGAATTGCTGTTTATTACTGGAATGCAGCCAGCACTGCAACAAGTAAATGGACCAGAATTACTCCAACCGAAAGTTCGTTGATATATTTCAACCTGAAGGAAGAGTTGACCGATACAGGTATTATTAATGTATATCCCGACACTATCTTCCCGAATCCTGCAACAGACTTTATATATTTGAAAGCTGAGAAAAAAGTAGATTATGTATGTGTTTATGATGTTTATGGTAAACTTATTCACAAATTTACACCATCGAATATTGGATACATATCTTTAAATATAAGCGATTTCAAATCGGGAGCATATTTGATGTATGTGAAAAACTCCGACAACACTACCGTTCATAAATTCTTAAAGAAATAGCATCATGAAAAAATTCTTATATTTGAGTCTTTTAACAGCACTTGTTTTGGTATCGTGCCAAAGTAAAAAGAATATGAAACAAATAGTATTAACCAGTAATGAATTAGCTTTACTTATTCCAAGTGCTCCGGCGGTAATATACAAAACCATCAGAGATTTCTCAGATTATGTGCCTGTAATTATGGACAACGAACGCACACGTATCGTATCATATCCTGACCCCACAGATTTAACTGTAAACGGAAAACCTGTGAAACCTTCAGAATTGATTAACGGTTATCTGCTCGACAACCGCGGAATAAACAAAAATGTTGTATTTCTGAAATATACTTATAATGAATACATTAAAATGACATCGCCGCCAACAATGAAAGAAATGATGGCGAATATTCTCGAAAAATATCCTTTATCGGAAATGTACAGTTGCGGACTAAGAAATGAGTATTCCGATCTTGTAAAAGATATGAATGCGATAATTACAAATGGTTTTATAAATTGCAAAAAAGCTGATATAATTCCTTTATCAATTGATTTAAAACTTTAATATTAAAACCATTAGAATAAAGTACTCAGCCCCCTAACCCCTCCCCGACGCTTCGGGAGGGGAATGTAGGAGCGATAATCACCATATGCTGTATATAATTGGCAGTTATTTTTTAAAAGTTATGACATTCTCAATCTGTACTTTTCCCAAAATTGCTCAGTAAAGCAAGTTAAAATTCTGAGTAGTAACAAATTTTCTTATCCTGAACAAACAAATAAAAAAATGTCCCCAATAAATTACATACGCCGTAAATCCGAAAATCTGACAACTGTAATTGAACAGATTTATGGACTGAAAATTAATAATGAACCGGATAAGTGTCTGAAAGTTGCCAGTGAAACTTTCAGCAGTTTATTGAATATTGATTTAACAAAAATACTTGAAACTGACGATGAGTTGTTTTTACAAGACATTTTAAAGCTAAATTATACACCTGATTATATAGAAGCGCTTGTAAAATTCATGCTCGAAACATCGGAAGTTTACACCTTACTGAACAAAACCAATGAAAGCATGAATTTGAAGTCAAAATCGATAAAAATTCTTCAGCATCTTGAAGCTACTGATAAAACCTACTCTGATGAAAGAGGCCGTTTATTGGAATTACTCAAAAAACAAATGTAAAATAAAACAGAAAATGATTAACTATAAAAACAAACAGCGTCCTGAAAAGGATATGATATTTGGTATTCGCGCGGTTATTGAAGCTATTCAGGCAGGAAAAGAAATTGACAAAATACTTCTCCGCAGAGATATGACAAGCGATCTTTCGCGGGAATTATTTGCTGCACTCAGTGGAAAAGAAGTTCCGGTGCAAAAAGTGCCTCTCGAAAAACTGAACCGGATAACCATGAAAAACCATCAGGGTGTTATAGCGTTTATCTCGCCCGTAGCATATCAGAGAATTGAAGATATCATACCAACTTTGTACGAAGAAGGTAAAATGCCTTTTATTGTAGTGCTTGATGGTGTTACCGATGTCCGTAATTTTGGAGCGATTGCCCGTACGTGTGAATGTGCGGGGGTTGATGCAATTGTGGTTCCCTTAAAAGGCGGTGCTGCTCTAAATGGCGATGCGGTAAAAACTTCGGCCGGAGCGCTGATGAAAATACCTGTATGTCGCGAGCATAACCTCAGCAATGCTTTAAAATATATTTCATCGTGCGGAATAAAAATAATAGCAGCCACCGAAAAGGCAACACAGAACTACACACAAACTGATTTGTGCAGCCCTGTAGCGTTAGTTATGGGCTCGGAAGATGAAGGTGTATCGCCTGAAAATCTTCGTTTGTGCGACGAAATGGTGTGCTTACCAATGCTTGGAACAATTGCCTCGTTAAATGTTTCGGTAGCAGCCGGTGTTATGATTTACGAAGTTCTCCGACAAAGAAAAAATGACAAGTAATAAAATTCTACTTTTTAATCATAATTAAAGCCAGAATATTAAATATCTCCAGACGACCAAAAAACATATTTACTGAAAGCAGATATTTTCCTAAGTCGGGCAAGCCCGCAAAATTTCCAAGCGAACTTACATTACCAAAACCGGGACCTACATTTCCGAGTGTAGTAATTGATGCGGAAAATGCTGTCATTCCATCAATATTCATTGCTGTAAGTGCAAATGTTGTAATAAAAAATGTGAGGATATACAACACAATAAACACCATGGTTTGTTGCTCTAACTGTTCATCAATGGTTTTTCCATCAATTCTTGTTAGAAAAACGCCATGAGGATGTTTAAGTATTTTTATTTGCTTGTTAAGCGATTTAAAGAAAATATAAACTCTGTCGAATTTAAGACCGCCCGAGGTTGAACCCGACATAGCGCATTGTATAGTGAAATAAATCAGAATAATTTGTGTGAAAACAGGCCATGCAGCAGAATCGGCAGTAGCAAATCCGGTAGTCGTTCCTACGGAAATCACCTGAAATGAACCAAATCGCAACGAATCCCAGAAGTTATAAACATCATCTGCATACAATTTATACCAAACAAGTACTATTCCAATAACCAATACTAAAAGATAAGTCTTAACAAGCGATGATTTAAAGATGTTCTCTTTTTTAAAGAATAGCGTTCCGTAAATTAATCCAAAATGAATTCCACTCAACACCATGAAAATCATAATGATAATTTCGATGGAAACATTATTATATGCAGCTACACTCAGATTACGGGTAGAAAAACCTCCTGTGGCAATGGTTGCAAACGAATGATTAATAGCATCGAAAAAACTCATGCCTGCCATCAACAACAAAAGCGTTTGAGCTAAAGTTAAAATAACATATACAAGTGCAAGAATGCGAACTATTCCGCGAGCATTATATCGAAAATTCATTTTCGATAGCGCTGAAATTTCTGAATTATAAATAGTTGTACGCTGTCCCTTCGATTGTGGTAATACCAGCAATACAAATATAATGATGCCTATGCCGCCAATCCAATGTGTAGATGAACGCCAGAATAATATCCCAAGTGGCAAGGATTCAATATCATTAAGAATGGTTGAGCCGGTTGTAGTAAAACCTGAAACACTTTCGAACCAGGCATTGGCAAGGGTAAATTCGCCACCCCACATGATATATGGCAACATTCCCGCCACACAGGTTAATAACCACCCGAAAACTACTATTGCCAATCCTTCGGAAAATGAAATGCTTTGCGTTTTCTCAACAAATATCAACGGAAAAGCGCCAAAAAGCGCGCAGATTAACGCACTGAACAATAACGCCATAACTGAACTTTCGTTGTTGAAAAGCGAAATCAGAAACGAGATAAATAAAAAAGTTCCGTTCAGAAACAAAACATATCCCAAATGTTTAATTACAATTTCTTTTCTCATTGGAATTTACGTAGTTTAAACCCGTTTTCAGTTATTTTTGGTTAGTCTGACAAGCAAATTGTTTATAGCATTTTCCAGCTTTTTAATTTCATCGTCAGAAGTAATATTACTTTTCAAAAACAAATCGCCGTTATTTACCTTATTAACCGCATCGGCAATTTCAGAGATAGGATTTACAAAATATCTTGAGATAAAAAAGTTTAGTAAAACAGTAAAAATCAGTGCGGAAATAATTGCTACAATTCCGGGCATAATTGCTCTCTTCGATTTCTCGCGCAGCTCGGTAGCACGGTTATACATACTGGTCTGGTTTAGCGACATCAATTCATTGACTACTTTTTTTGTTTCAAGAAATACAGGATGGATTGTATTTGAATAGATGTTGATTTTTTCAATACCTGAAATTCCTGTCTGAATAGTATCGCCCAACGATTTGAAGTAATTGTAATTCTTCTCAATAGTTTGAATCAAAACTCCTTCATTTGCTTCGGTAAGATTGTTACCGGCAATTTTCAATGATTGAATAAAAGCGCTATCGGCAGAAATCATTATATCGGAACCTTTTTTAGTTTCGCCCAAAAGCAACAACAAAATGCCGCTATCTTCACGTTCAAGCGATTCAATCATGGTGCGCGCGGCTTCTATCGATTTGTAATTATCATCGATTAGTCCGTGTACGGATTTTGATAATTTTTGAAATTCATAAATTGAAATAGCGCCCGCCACAATCAGAAATGCAATAAGCAACATAAAACTTGCAAAAATCTTTGATTTCAGTTTTTTCATTTTATCGATAATTTATTTTTTTGCTACAAGAAAAAAATATTTAAATATGTTTTGTGAAAATTAGTTTAAAAAAAAGAAGTCCGATTAATAAATTCAAAAAGGTAAGACTATAAAAACGCTGGAAATTATTTTTTTATTTGTTTATATCCTATCGATATTTACATCATATAATATTGAATATCAATGCTTTTACATCGGGCAAACAATATATCAATTTTTTTTTCGACTGCAAAGATAGTTATATACTGAAAAAATTATTCTCGCAGATAAAAAAAAAGTACCTTTCCCAAAATTTCAATAGTTTCGAAAGGGTTATACAACCCCAAGAGTCAGGCGTTACGATATTTCGGAATCCGGGTTGCTTGATTAAAAATGCACAGGCAACAAAAAAATCCCGCACTGCATCATAAAAATGCCCGGCGGGATTAATTTTCATACTGTGTTAACTAAACACGTACAGTTTCAATTCCTTAAAAACCGACTGTTGTCATCAACCAAGCTCCACAAATACCGAATCGGAAGCTTTTTTCCCATTTGCAGTGGTCATAATCAGATAGGTACAAACAATATCTTCTTTAGTAATACCTGCAACAAGTACAGTAAGAGTCATTTCTTCCTCTGCGCCACGCATATCACGTGCAGCATACAATCTGCCCGAAACTGTTTTTACCAGTAAAATTGCCACATCATCAGTTGACGCTTTTGGAAAATCGACTTTTGAGTCAAATGTTACAACAATACCAGTATTGTCAACTGTTGCACTCAGTACATCCATGGATGTAAGCGTACCCCGCGATACTTTCAGTTTGCGGTAATCAACTACCGGTGTTTCACCTGTGTTATCGATAGCAGCCGGAAAATTCTCAGCCATAAAAGCGTTGAAAACCGATAGTCTGGCTGGCCGAACAGGATAACCTGTCTCAATATACCCGCCGAATGAAGAATAAGCCTCTACCGTTAATTTAAAACCTGCTCTGTGCTTTTGCTGGGCTTCCGAATTTGCGTCCTTTCGTGCAAAAGGTTTTGCACTGATAACGTTTTGTCCGTTTCTCGAGTAGGTGTTTACGTTACCATACGACTTTCTCATTTGTCCCGTAATGGGATTTTGCGCAATTGCCATAATTCAATTTGTCATCCTCTGAACCCGAAAGCAACGCGCTTTCTTTGTGAATCAGACGATGCAAATGTATAATTACTTAAAAATTGTTTTGTCCCACTTGTAATACAAGTTGGATAATTTTTTTTGTAAGTAACTGTAATTCCGTAAAATAAATATCAAAAACAGTGATTGAAATTCTGACAGGTTGTATAATGTATGTTGTGAAAATATATTTTTCGCTACATCCGCATTTAATCCCAACCCTGAATTTTCAGAAATATCCATTAACTGCCTTTACTTTTTATCGGAGGTAAAATGGGTGAGAAAAAGATAACTACCGGGATGTTCATGCTAATTATTAAAAATCAGGTCTGGAGTTAATGCAACATTCAGAACACGAATTTGTTATTTATAAAAAATATTTGTTACTTTGCATTATGGATAAAATAGGTCAAATAGAAATTCGTGTTACAGGCAATGTTGGAAACATGGAGTTAACTCCTGATAATTATGATATCAGAGAAATTATTTCTATGCTTGAAAACGTTGAAAATTTACTATATCCAACAAATAAAAAAGACCGTCCTACAATAAGTTATAGTATTGAAAATGGTTCTGTTAGGCATATTTTTAAAACATCAATTCAATATATTATTGGATTCAATGCCATAATTGGGCAAGTGCATCAAATGCAAAGTGTTGATTTTCTAGATATTTCTACAGCCAAAGCATTTGAGAGTTTACAAGAAATGACCGAAAAGCATGACTACAAGTTCAGCATAAAAACATCACTCGATAATTCAAATGAAATAGTAATTGACCGAAATTCTACATTCAAACGAAGCGAGTCAGTTTGGGGCGATGCTGAATTTTATTTCTATGGGAAAGTTACCAATGCAGGCGGAAAGGACAAAGCCAATATCCATATTTATACAGATGAATTAGGAACTGTTCGGATTCAAACTCCTATAAGTTTTTTGGAGGATTACGAAGAAAATTTACTTTACAAGACACTCGGTATCAGAGCACTCGGAAAACAACATTCTGAAACTGGCGAAATCGATACTTCATCGTTGAAATTTATTGAATTAATTGACTATCAGCGAAAATATGATGAAAATTACCTAAGTAATTTGAGAGAAAAGGCAAAAAAGAATTGGCTTGGAAATATAAATGCTGATGCATGGCTAAAAAATATAAGAGGATGGTACGATGCCTAAATCTGTATTGCTTGATACCAGTTTCTTTCTTTGGTTTCTAAACGATGAAGACCCCTTGTTCAAAAATGCCGATCAGTATTTCAAATATTTTATTGATAACGAAATCAATATGATGATTTCAACCATTTCAATAGCAGAATACTGTGTGGGTGGCGATATACACGAATTACCACTGCGCAACCTGCAAATTGTTCCTTTTAATTTGGAGCATGCCAAACGAACCGGTGAATTTGCGCGAATTATTTTCAAAAACAAAGACAAACTAAAACTCAAAGAGCGCAATATCATACCAAACGACACTAAACTCTTTGCACAGGCAGATACCGAAGTAGCTGTTGATTATTACCTTTCATCCGACTCTGAAAGCATGAAAATTTATCAATTACTTAAACAATCAACTTCACCCCGGTTTCAGTTTATTGATTTAAACATCCCCTATCATCAAACTTTTGGGGTGATTGATTTTGAATAACAATTTACACCACTTCCACCTTCAAACCCAGTCCCAACTTTTCCGAAATTTCCTCCAATTGCCGTTTCTTTTTATCAGTGGACGAATGGGTGAGAATCAGATAACCGCCCGGAAGTTAAATTAGATGACTCACTTTAATTTTTTTATATTTTTTTCCCATACATAATGTAATAGCTGTAGGGTTCTTGATAATCAATTCGCCTTTTTGTAGACCAGATATGGCTTGTTTGATTTCCTGAAATTCGTTTCCCGAAACACCAAATAAATCCTTTATCACACCATCATTTATGGATTGCTGTTTCATAATCAATGGATATTGTGCATTGGCATAAAAATCGAAATACTCACTCTTGTAACTGTCCATGTTTTGAGTGGCCAGAATAATACTGAGTCCTTTGTTACGACCTACGGCAATTAAATCACGCAAGGGTTTATTATCAAATCCGAGCATATAATGCGCTTCGTCGATAATGCTGAAATGACGCAACTCGACACAATCATCGTCCATTGCCTGTTTTGGTAGTTTTTCGTAAATAGTATTGAGTTTTGAAACTATAAAGTACACTATTGCCTTGGCAATAGGGCCATCTTTAGGGAACCCATCCATTTTTACAATGAAACTTTCCTTAATCAGGTCAACGCTATCATCCTTCGCAAATAAGTTAGTACGTATCAATTGTTTCAAAACTGATTTTATACTATCATCCTTATCCCTATCACGGTCGGGTTGCAAAGAAGTGTATTCTTTCAATATCAAATCAAAACCCACCGCCCTGTTTTGAGTTTTTTTGTAGGCATTGATAATAGCCTCCGAAAGCCTGTTGCTCATGTTGGCACTCATACGGGCATTATCAATAGAGCATATAGCTGTAGCCAATTCGGTAGAGTAAAGGTTAATCTTATTCTGAGATTTGCCGCTAAAATCCTTGAAAGGATTGAAGGGCAGTGGAGCAACAATAGGGTCGAGAATTGAAGTACGATCCACTTCAAATAAATCGAGCCATGCATTGTTTGCCGGGTCTGAAAACTCACCTTTATAATCGAATAGCAGGAAATTAACCGGATAGGAACTATCGATAGATAGTTTCCTGATTTCATTGAGAAGAACAGCTAATAAATTAGATTTACCTGAACCTGTGGTACCTGCAACAAGTATCTGAGTATTGGTTATATCTCTACCATTCAGGTTTAAATTTGCAGGGATATTGTCTTCGTAAAAACCAATATTTAAATTCAGAAACGGAATACGTCCAGCTTTTGTGTTGCTTCCAAAGTAATTAGTATTCATGAGCCATTCATCTAAAACAGCATCAATTGCCAAAATTTTACTACCTCTCAAAATTTCGGCATTGATAATTTTGCTTTTCAGAGTTGTATTTTCCCAATCAACAGAAAGTCCGTTGTATCTTAATTTCAGCAGGGCAGAATAAACACCCCCTAAATTATGAAGGGTAAATAGAGTTTCGAAAATACGATTACTTGTTTTCGACATTTGAATTTGCTCAATTGCATTCATATCGCGGGCTTCTTTGCTTGAAAGTCCTGCCAAGAGGCAAATTCTCATGATTTTATTACCGTTAATTACAACGTTCTTTTGATTATTGGAATATCTTTCCAAATTGATACGCTGCTCAATTTTAGAGCGAACTTCGTGCAGGTCGTCCATTAAACCTTCGGCCTGACGTATATTTTGCAAATTGACTACTCCCATAATTAATTATTTGTTGATTTTCCAAAGTAACCCGTAACTATATCAGTAAGCTGTTTTTCTCTATCCCGTTGTAGCGTGTAGGTTTTTGAGATAAAAGGTTCAATTTTCTCAAAGTCAGTTCCCGGTCTGATTTCAGAATCAGAGCTAAGTAAAATTGTTTGGTGTGATAATTCAGGGAAATAGTTTTCCATAATGGTTGAGCGGCTTGTTTCGTCCAATACCCCCATAACAGTATCAATCATAACCGGTGGATTATAATCACCAAATTCGTGTAGTGATTTAAGCAGAACCTGAACAACTATCTGTTTAGAAGCCGTATTGAGTTGATTGAGATATATTTCATTCCCTGCTTTGTGAAAGAGTTTGAATGTAAGATTAGATAAGTTCTCGGACAGTTCTACACGTTCAATTACATCCCTATAAGCGCTGAGATTCAGATTCAAATCCTGCTTCATTTTCAACTCTATCTGCTGTTTTTTGGCTTTCAGAAGTTGGTTAGCAATATCTTCAAAGAATCCTCTTAATCTACCCAAAGTATCATATTTAGGATCAGGCTCCTGACTAATCTGAATATCATAGGCATGAAGCTTCTTGGCAATCTTTGCAATTTCTGCATTCATTTCAGCAATACGGGCTTCCAGATTCTTTATGTTTGCTTCATTGTCTTCGTATGCTTTAAGTAAACCATAATCACGACCTGCAATTTGAGCCTTCATTTGCTCCATCTGAAGTTCAAGTCCCGGAATCTGCATCATGCCTAAATTCAAATCCAGTTGCTGCTGATTGATAGCGGGGAAGATATTAGAAGTTTTTATATTGAGTAAATCTTCCAACGCTTTTACCTCTGAGAAATCCAGATAATCGTAATCGTCAATAAGATTGGTATTGGAATTTGCTGCCATTACAAAATCTACAATGTCCCGGATTTCAAGCTCTTTATCCAACATTTTTTTTGTAACAAGAAATTGGATTACAGCTTTACTTACTGCCTCGATCTGTTCAGCCCCAATGTTTGTATTGGACTGTTGAAGCTTCTCGTTTTTGGTCTTTAGAATTAGAGTTACCTCGTTCTTAATTGATTCTATAACTTTGGGCAAGCAAACGTTCAATTCAAAGTCATTCACGAAACTATTTAAATCAATTCGGAATAGTTCTTCTTTTTTATAAATAGAATCTATCTGATTTTTAGTCTGTTCTATTTTATTTTTTATGGTAGTTTCCTGATTTAACCCTGATTTCAGATTATCATAAAGCTCTTTGTTTGATACTGAATACTGAAGAGCATCTTGCTGTTGCTGCTTTAAACTGTTTAGCTCAATTTCTTTCGCTTTTTTCTGTTCGAGCAATTCCAGATATTCCTTCTTTTCATTTTCTACCTGCAAGCGTTGAGCAGTCATAGCCTGATACAGATTTTCAGACGACTTTGCCAACTGCATATACTTGTTAAAGCCCATTACATTTTCAATGTTCTCTTTGATTACACGGTTCAATTGGTCTTCCTTAAGCAAACTACCTGCTTCCATAGCATCGAAAAGGAAATAGCGACTCAACTCCTGCGGTAAATTGGCTTTAATGATTTTGTTTACCTGTGCTTCCTGCTCGGCGCGAAGGGCAGGAGGGGTGGCAGTTCCATACTGAAAAATGGTGCCATTCATATTGAGCTTTACACTTTCAACAGGATTGCCCGAAGGATTGATCGCATAGGTACGGGTCAAAACATATTGTTGTTCTTCATTCAATACCCGGCCTGTAAAATGCAATTCCAGTGTGATTTTCTCATCTTCCCTGCCCAATGCACCAGCATTCAATAATTCTTTGAATTGCCTTGCTGTATATATATGTAACCCATAAAGAGCACCATAAATTGATTCGAACAGGGTAGTTTTACCACCACCATTAACCCCACCAATAAGGATAATCGGGCGTTCTTCATCTACCGACATATCTAAATCGAGGTTCAGATAGGTTTTGAAGTTTTTGGCTTTAATTCGTTTTATCAGCATGATTTTAGTTGATAGTTGTTAGTTGACAGTTGAACGTCTGTTATCTCGATGAATAAGAAAATTTATTTTTGGTTTCTTGCTTTTGTTCAAAATCATAGTATATTTGTATCGTAATTTTTAAAGAATAAAGCTATGATAATTACAGTAAAAATAAATACCGACACCCCTGTTGGTAAACGATTGGAAAATGAACTCCGAAGTTATCCCGAAACGGTAGAGTTTTTAAATCCCACATCAGTTTCAGATACACTGCCCGAAGGTTATGTTTCACTCAAGGATGGTTTTGATCAAGTAAGAGAACATGTAAAATCTCTGTATGAAAATGGCGCTAATGCACAATAACCGCTTATCATTTTTATATGAATAATGTCATAATTTCGGAACTTGCCATCGATGACTTAAAAAATATCTTCACCGCCTTAATTACCTGGAAAAAAGGAGCATTAGAAATGCAACATGCCTTGCAATATGTCGAGGACATTGAAAAGCAATGTTATTCTATTGGTCAAAAAACTTACCATTCAAAAGCAACTTATTCTACCCATAAACTGTTTGGTAGCAAGGTATATAACTATCGCAGAAATGCAACGACTTCTTACTACATCATTTACAACATCGATAATCATCAAAACATCCTCATTACAAAAATCATATCCAATTACAAAACCATTTAAGTTATTCCTGTTACTTAGTTCCCCTTTAGCGGTTAGGGGTCATTTTATCTTCCCCAATGCCTTTTCAATCACCTTTTCAATAGACTTTTCATCCAATTCCTGATTCCGAATTTTACGCTCATGGAACTCTTTGAGTAAATCTTCTTTTACCCAATCGAAATCAAGATTATGATTCGTACAGAGTGTCTCAATCAGATTAATATCTTCTTTACGTATGCCGTAATGAAGAAAGGTGGTATCTAATCCTTTTTTAGCCATAACATTTTTACTTTAAGAAAAGTATAACAATTTATATTTTTATCGGTGCATTCAAATTAAAGTAATCCCAACCGGTAAGATCTTTCGTGTTTTCTATTCTGTTTTTGCAATATCGCCAGGTTTCAACACCTCCGGTTTCTTTTGGAACAATAATACCTCCAATTGTGGGAATTCCTTTGGCATTCAATGATTCAATGTATTCAACCAGAGCGTTGTGTTTTAAATGGGCGTTTGCAGCATCGCTACCTTCGGTTTTGGTATCGAATAAACAACGTATTCCAGATTTTGTCAACAAAATGAAATCAACATAAAACAGGCTTTCTTTGCCCATGTAGTCGATATATGGAACTGCGAAATGCTCTTTGGCTGATTCCCCGTTTTTGTACCACCATTCCAGTTGTTCTTTGTTTGCTTCGAGGTATTCAGCAAAGCGAACTTCAGGGCCTGATACTTTTGCTTTTTCGTAGAAAGGAATCAATGCATGTGCGGGTTTATTCAGCTCATTGTATTGTTCGTTGTAAATGCGCTCGGCAGGAACTTCCCACGGATAAACCTGTTTATCTTTGGTGGCTGTTTTGGCTTTGGCTTCCTGCATGGCTGTAAATTCGTCGAGTGCCAATGAAATCAATTCCACAAACTGTGGTTGGTTGTTTTCGTACAACATAATTTTATTGGTTTCGAACTCGTTGAAATTCAAATACTCTTCGAACAAAAGCCTCAGAGCCATCTCTAAAATAGGGGTGGAATCCACCACAGCATAATCGCCGACATGTGCTCTACAGAAATGACGAAACAATACATTTAACTCTCCTTCTGTTTTAGCAAAGCGGGCTGTTTGTTCCACTCTTTCAACCTGAACTTCACCTGTCAGGAATATATTTTCGGGGATTATAACCTCAATCTTTGTAACATCGGTAACAATCATGCGGGTTTCGAGCACTTTCCGGTTGCGTGTGTAAAAATCGTCGTTATCCAAATCGCGTGTAAAGCCCCAATGTTTTTCAGCTACATTGTACAAAGCACGTTTGAATTTTGAACCCAAACGATTACGCACTAAGCGGGTATTGTAGTAGGCCGAAGTAAGATTGGCCGCTGCATAGTTTTCTTTACGAATTGCCTTATTGGTAGTGATATAGGTCATGTCGTCCTGCACAACTTCAATTTGGTTTTTGCTCAAATTGGTATATACATAACCCTGATTCAGTAAGCTGTCGGGGTAATGTATTTGTTCGGGCATACGAAGTATGCGACCAACGGTTTGAATGGTAAATGTCTGACTATGCAGTTCACGGAAAATAAGCAACACGGCAGCACGGGGACAATCCCAACCCAATGCAATTGCCTGTTTGAAAATCAACACTTCGGTCATGTTGTCGTAATCTTCCAGATTATCCAGATTCTCTTTTTGTTTAGAGAGCCAAATAGCCAATTTCCCGTTTTGTGTTGTGATTCCACAATTATGTTCCAGGTATTGCGTTACTTCTTCAATTATTTTTTTGTCTTCAACACTATTGTCTTCTGCGGTATCGTTGGGCAATTGAATGAGCAAAAGTGGATTTATATTCTTGCCCAAGCGTTTGTAAGCATCAGCCAATTGAACCCTTTTTTCAATAGCTATATCAATTAATGCCTGATTGAGTGTGCGGTTGTTTTGGATATAAGTATCTAAGGCAGGGTTCAAGACAATGCCTTCTTTAATCATTTCCTGAGCCACCACATCCTCACGTTCCACCACTGTTTTGTAATCGGTATTAGTTACCGGAGTAGCCGAAACACGGATTTCAATTTTAGGGTAAATGTTTTGCAACACTTCGGCAGTTCGTTTGGCTGTTTTGGTATTGGCAAACATGTGTTCCTCGTCGATTATCACTACAATCTCAACATCATTGAGCCGGGCACCATTTACATAGCGATACAGCGATTTGCCTGTTTCGGTTTCGCGCACCATCACGTTTTTTTCTTTGTTTATGCTTTCCCAGTTTACAAACAATACTTCGTTTGGCTTGAGCGCATTATCGGTGATATCTTCAAACTGTATGGGTTTTATGGAACGCAGTTCCGAAAAATAGTTTTTCAGCGACAAATAGCTTTGAAGGTGTAGTTTGTTTGGAGCAATCCAAACAAATGCTACTTCTCGTTTTGGAAGTTCCAAACGGTCAGGGATTTCCTCGCATAGTTTATTCAGAAAAGCAGCCATCATCACCGTTTTACCCGAACCTGTTGGGGCTTTGAGTACCTGTGTGTGGCGCGCCCCTGGTTTTTTGAGTAATTTGTACGTGTTGGTGAGCAGGCTATCAACTGCTTCTTCCTGGTATTTTTTGAGTATTATCATGTCTGTGTGATATTGTTATCAAGACCTAACAGGTTTTAAAAACCTGTTAGGATTGTGAGTATTATACGGTAAACAAATTGGGTTCTGCACTCTCGCTGGTTTCCGTTTCTGTACTTTCTTCTTCGGAATCCATTACAGTAGGTTTTGCTTTCTTTTTTGGCAATACATTGGCATAAGCCTTATAAATGGCATCGGGCAAAGCGCATAACTCCACTTTGTCCAATACATCTTCAAATTCTTCGGTAAATGGATATTGACCGGGGGCAAAAATGTAGATTTTTATTTTTTTGTGTGAGTTAATGGCACTTATCAAAGGGAGCAGGGTTTCAATGGTTTCTTCGTCGTAAATAACCATCAGATACCTGCCTTTATCGCTAAAGCAACGGATTGTTTTTTTATCGAGTTTCTGACCGTTAAGTTCAGCTAATTCGGTGTAAATATCTTCCTTGATACAAAGCAACTCAGTTGCTGCCAACACCAATTCACGCTTGTTTTTATGCGTTTTCTCTCTTCCTACATATTCGCTTCGGAAATACCGCAGGTTGTTATTCGCCAGACCTGCCACCTGTACTCCTTTGGCATTGGTATAGCCTTGTATTACCCGCTTGTTGCGTTCGTAAGTTACTTCCTCACAGATATTATTCTCATTATTGGTTACCAATATACATTGACGATTACCTCCATCTTTGGCATTAAGTTGAATTGTAGCATGGAGGGTGGTACCGGAACCGGCGAAGAAGTCGAGAATGGTTTGGTTTTTTGTTTGAGTAAAGCTTAACAAATATTTGATCAAACTAATAGGCTTTGGATAATCAAAAAACTTAATTTCGAAATCTTCCAACTCTCTTTTTGCAAATTCATTTGTATAAACTTCTACATCCCTATTTATGAGATTTTTTGGTGCACCAGCTTCATAATATTTTTTTTCATAGGAAGGAGAAAATGTTAATGTTCTTATTGATATTTTCGTTCCATTTTCAATTTCTTGGTTTAACTTATCTTGCCCCCACCTAAAATTTGCAGAAATAACAATTGGGGTAATAAAAATGCCGTTTTTAACCTCAACATCTTCTTCTAACATAATTTTGTAGGAGGTTGTGCCATACTTACCTTTTTTATAAAGTCCATCAGATAGACCGGTATCTACAAAATCTTTAGGGAAAACTAATGCTTTGTACGTATTTGGCTTATTTAATAAAGTATTGCTTGAAGTGCTTTTTGATTTAAATCCTTTGAAATTAGGTGCATTATCGGATTTTTGATAACATAAAACATATTCAACTACTTTAATTGATTTTTTTGAAAGCCTTGCAGGAGTTTCTGTTCTAACCCATGAAAAAATCTCTATAAAATTATTCTCTCCAAATACTTCATCACACAACATTTTCAACTGTGCCTGCTCATTG
Organism: uncultured Paludibacter sp.; assembly: GCA_964405245.1. GTDB lineage: Bacteria > Bacteroidota > Bacteroidia > Bacteroidales > Paludibacteraceae > Paludibacter. The sequence goes on along the minus strand of CAYONE010000066.1, from coordinate 2,905 downwards.
TCATCAATTGAGATAAAAATTACTCCACTATCGCTTAACAGGCGTTTGGCAATTTCAAGGCGTTTGTGCATAAAAGACAACCACTTGCTATGGCGGTAACTATCTTCTTTATCCACAAAAGCATCGTTGTATTTAAAATCTTTATTTCCTGTATTGTAAGGTGGATCGATATAGATAACATCGATTTTTCCTTCGTGAGTAAAAGTAAGTGCAGTTAGTGCGTGAAGGTTATCGCCTTCGATAAGAATGTGGTTGGGTGCAGCCCCACCCGGCCTCCCCAAAGGGGAGGAGGAAGACGCTGTATCTGTGTTGGGTGTATCTTCTTCAAATAGAACAGTTTGTGCCGAATGGTCTTGCTCCCTCTCCTTCGGGGAGGGTTGGGGAGGGGCTTCTTTCTCCCCTCCTTCGAAGGGGTTGGGGGAGGCTATAATTCTCCTTTCCACCACTTCCCTTAGCACCGGCAAATGTGTACGCAGCAGCTCTTCCACATCTTCGGGTTTATCTTCCCATACAAGTCCGTATTTCTTTTTGGTATTGAGTAGGTTTATTAATTCGGCACGCTCGTCGGGGGTTAGGCCTTCGAGTTGTTTCAGTTTGGCAACTAAGTCTTTTTTGTTCATATAATACCGATGTGTTTCTTTTTCTTAATTCTTCCCATTCTTCATTCCCTTTGCCAGCAAATATTCTTCGTGATAGGGCAGTTGCAGTTCCATTAGCATTTCGGGCAGCGCCAGGGCAAAGCTTACATAGCAGTATGAGAGTATTTGGTAGCCGTTGAAAATTTTTGTTGGGATGGCATCAATGGTGTATTGTTGCAGCGGGTCGAAGCCTTGCGCACCCTGCAGGGCAATTTTTACGGCTATGGTTTTTATTTCGTCGGTCGGCATATTCTCGAAAAAGTGCAATGCCTCTACCATGTAAATCACTATATCGGAGTTGGTGCCATTGGCTTGCTGTGTGGCAAGGAAGCGGCGCATTTCCTGCTCGCGGTCTTTACCGGTGGCAGCATCATCAGCATTATATGCACTGTCTATAAGGTTTTTTATGTTATTGTCGGACGGCTTTTGAGCCGTATATTCTTTTTCGTCCACCAGGCGGAAATGGTCGTCGAGTCCCAAATCGGATGCCCAGTGTTGCACCAATTCGTATTCCTCTCCCGGCTGCCGGTCGGTTTTGTATTCGGCATATTCGGTGTAAAAAGCCTCCACCTGATGCATTTCCGATTTGGTTGCTCCAAATTGGGAAGTAAGGTCAATGCCATACAAATCGCGGAATTGGAGAGCATTCAGCAGGTTGAAGAGTTTACTTTTCGAGAAAATATCTTTGGGTGTAATGTCAACAATCATTTTATCGTTGATGCCCTGTAAGCCCTCGTCGAGTAGGTTATACAGCGAAATAAACTGATAAGGGCGCAATTCCGGAAAACCGTTGTACAGCATTTCCTCGATAAATAAATCGATGGGTGCGTTGTAAGCTTGCAGGTTCAGACCATCGAACAAACCGTTTACAAAATGGTCGATATCGGGTTGACTTACCCTCATTTTACGGAGTCGTTCCGTAGTGGGAGCTAACTTCTTTACAAAAGCAGCTCTTTTACCGGCATCGGTCGTAAATAATTTGTTTACACCGGCTTTGCGTGCTTCGGCAGCAAAAAGCAAATGACACAATTCGTGCATAATGAGGTGTTCCACTGCCTTGTATGTGGGCTTGTACAGCACCCGGTGTCGGTCGCGCTGATATACTTCGGCAAATTCGCATTTGGCAGCCGTAGCAATCGTATCATCTTTTACAATATCAATGGTTTTGCCACAGGCAGTTTCCACCGTTTTCCGGAAATTCCGATAAATTGTTTTTCCTGCATCGGTTTGTATCATTTTTTGAGCAAGCTCCACCATTAGCGAAAGGCTTTTGCGATACAATTCGTCCTGACGGTTGTTGTGGCGTACACTTTGCGTTGTGCTGTAAAAAGCCGAAGCCAAATCGTTTTCTTCATGCGCTATCAGTGCTAACACATAATGAATATTGGGATAAGTTGCATTGAGTTGCAATGCTCTGTATAAATAGTCTTTAGCCTCCGTTAATCGACCTTCCTTGTAGAGCAGGGCGCCGATATTAAATATTCCTGTAAAATCCTCAGGGTTGAGTTGTACCGAACGCTCGTAATATTTTAGTGCTGTGGGAATGTCGGCTTTGTAGTTGGCAAAGATATTGCCCATCATAGTAAGCGCCCAATTGTTGTTGGCATCCCAGCGCAGGGCATCAATCAGGCAATCGATGGCTTCTTCGGGCTTACCTTCGTCCGAAAGTATTTGCCCCAGTATGCGGTGATATTCCGAATTGGTAGGATTTTCGGTAATCAGTTTGTTGAGTAGCGGTTTGGCTTCGGCGTATCGCCCTTTTTCGCAGAGGTTTACCACACGCCGGTAATCGGTTTCGTGTCGTGCAATTCCTGCAGTGTCGATTTCAATAATTACCACATCGTGCTCAATGCGTATGACAGGTTTAAAACCGGCATAACTGTAATAGTCAGTGAGTGTGCCTGTTATCTGCTCGTCGCTGCTGTTGGCAAGTTCGGGAAACAGGGTATATAAAAAATCTTCTTTGCGGTGAATTATTGTCATTGGCTTGCCGGAGCGGCTGCCATTGGTCAGATAAGGAATTGTCCGGATGCAAAAAAAGCGTGGACTAAATCCTTATCCACGCTCGAGGCCCTAGGAAGCCCACAAAGAAGAATAAGTCAAAAGCCCACGCCATTTGGCGTGAGCATCTTGCTTACTGACTCTTCTTTGTTTCGCTTATTGAAATTTCCTAGGTTTCGAGCGTGCGAACAATAGCAGAATGCTATTTAATTAATATGTTAGAATTTTTTTTCTGTTTCTTTGTTTTAGTGAAGGGGTGACTTGAA
>CAYONE010000065.1:0-25359 GCA_964405245.1 uncultured Paludibacter sp. | reverse complement strand
ATTGTGATTGTATTCCGTTTAATGCAGCAATTATAAAATTAGAATATTTTAAATTTGAAAGAAAATAAAATCAAAGCGGTAGCAATAGCGGAATACACTTCTTGATAATACATTACTACGGATTTACATTCCGACGCTTCGGAACTCGTCAGACGTATGCGAGACTTTATATATTTAATTAATATATCCGAAAGTACAGGGGAAGATGTTTTAAAAGCTAATTCAATAAAAAAGTAACTTTCATATTGTAAGAATTGTTTCAAAAGCTAAGGTACTTAGGCACTATGAAAATTCAACTTTGCTGTTTGTTACCCTGCCGATGTAGTGCCCATTTCCCATCTGACAGGTTTTATAAAAATATTACTTACAATCTGTACTTTACTTCAATATATTTTGATAAAAATGATTGTTTTTTTAATCGTACGTTTAGTAACAACTTTTTAAACTTTTGTTACTAAACGTACCTTTTTTTTTTAGAATTTTCTTTTAATATTTAGTCCTAAAACGGCAGCCTTACCTTTATTATAAAAAGCACCCATTGAAACATTCGGCGTTAAATTGTATTCATATAAAAATTTATATGCACCATACCAATTATAACTGGAATGATACCACCATGATATTATGTCGCTATTTTCATCATTACTGTTAATTTCTTCTGTAAATCCAACACCATAGCTTCCACCCACTTTAAACGAATGTTTTGAGTTTTCGCTCAAGAATTTAATTAAGTTCACATTTAGATTTAACCGAAATGCAGTATTTATAATGCCGCTAAAACTGTCATCGCTATGAGATGAGTAAATTCCAGCTTCCTTCTGATAAGTAAAAGCAAAATCATTTGCTGAAGAGTAAGGATAAAGCCCATTTTCATAATCAAAAGATATTCCAATATCTATCCATTTGAAAGCTTTTCCCAACTCTCCGGAGAAGTAGTACAAAGAATTTATAGATGAAGAGTTTGCATAAGTATATTGAGGATTATACCCCACCGACATTTGAATGTAATTAGTTGCTTTATCTTGACTTATCAATGTGGTAGTCGCAGTTATTAACAAAGCAATTATAATTGAACTTTTTTTCATATAATTCTATTTATTAATTCTCATCTAAGTTCTTAATTTTCAGTAATATAAATGTGTTTCAATTAATTATCTCTATTATATCTGGTTGTCTTTCTGAAAAATCAAAAACTGAAATTTAAGCGGTTTTGCTATTTAATGCTCTCTTAGGGCTATAACCTTCTGTGATATTTGAATCATAATTATTTTTAATTCAATACCAAAACCTAAACTTAAGCGTAAATGTTCTGGTTTAGTAGTTTAGGCAATCAAAGCATATTCATTAATACTTAAATTTAGGTTTGTAAAATTAATTTCATTTCTACCTTTAGAAAAAACAAAAAAGAAGAGCAATGAAAATATATTAGTTAAATTTCATCCCTAAACCAAGCTCAACACCATGCTGAAATAATGTTGAATTTTGGGATGCAGTAGCGAAAATCAAATATCCAAAATTAATTGAAAATGTCTTCAAATTCAATGAAATCCCAAACAATGATTTTGTACCAGGAGCAGTAAAATTCGACTCCTTATAATAATCAATCTGCCCCATTGAATTTAATTTCATTACATCATCGTGAAAACTAAAAACACCTAATCCTACATATGCCCAGGCATCTATTAATTTACCATTTGATGAAAAATAAGGACCAACATAACATCCTCCACCATAAGTTGTACTTTCATTTGGTAAGTTAGCTCCCATTAAATACATGCTTCCAGTCATAAAATACAAATGTTTAATATTGCTTTTCCAGAATATATTCATATTTATACCATTTAATGCATAAGTAGGTTCCAGATACTGAATTGAAGAACTTGGTGAATTTATGGCTATCGATTTAAAATAACTTAAACTGTATATAACTTAATTTTCATTCTGGCATAAGGCATACATAGACGTAAAAGCTAGTATGACAGTTATTTTCAACTTGACATTCATAATTTTTAAATTTATTAATTATATTTTATTTGGGGGTTATATGATTCTGTTTTTTAACAATATGCAAGACTTCAAAATCTCATACTCCAACTAAATGACGGCAAAATAGGGAAAATTGACATGGATTTCAGAACCGGTAGATATACGCCTGATTCGTTTCTTTCTTCGGCAACAAAATATAGATAGGGATTTGCTCTGTTATAAACATTGTATAGCCCCAATGATAGCGATGCATCATACTTTCGAAATGCTTTGTAGGTGTGTAAAAGCGAAATATCCAGTTTGTGAAATGCCTTCATTCTGTAATTATTGCGTTCAGTTTCGAGGAACTGATAATTGGGTGTCGAAGTTTCTAATTCATCATTTGATTCATTATAAGAAGGCAATGCAAGAACATAAGTTGGGACTGTAATTGGTTTTCCTGAATTAAATTGCCAGGAAGCATTAATAATCCAACTTGGTGAAAGTTTATATTCGCCCAACAATGATAATGAATGGCGAATATCTGTAGATGAAGGAAACCAGTTTCCATTGTTTAATTCAGAGAATTTACTCATGGCTTTCATACAGGTATAAACGGCAGTTAGTGAAAATCGTTTTCTGCTGTAAAAGGACGAGAAATCGATACCATAGGCATAGCCTTTACCTTGTGTAATTATATCAATATTGTTGTTTGTAATACCTTTTTTAAAGATTACAGTCGTCAAAACATCATATCCATCTTTAAATTCTGCTATATTAGTGAATGACTTATACCATGCATCCGCTTTTATGGATAACTTGCTATTTTCTAAAGTAATGTCTTTGGCAGCACCCAAAGAATAATTCCATGATTTTTGGGGTAATAAATCATTACCTGAAGGTAAAAACAATTCAAACATAAAACCTAATCCGGGATTTGCTACCCGATGTATGGGTTGTGTCATAAATGAAATGGATGAACTTACCGAATAATTATTCTCAAATATACCATGATAACTTAATCTGGGTTCAACAAATTTAAACATATTATCATTGTTACCAAAAGCAGAAAATCTGAAACCTGTTTTCAGTTTGTGTGTAAGACTGAAACTTAAATCTGATTCCGCAAAGATAGACGATTCGAAATTTGTACTTTGATTATTAAAATTTATTTTGTTAAACGTGGTGTCTGATTGATTTAAAATAACAGGACTAAAACCAACGATTTTGAAAGATCCACCTAAAATAAATATGAGCTTATCATTATTTCTTATATTGAATTTCTCAATTAACCCATAGGAATTTATACCTGAAAGTAGCTGATTAATAGTTTTGTATTTGTAAACTGTATCAATTTGATTCTGACCAAAATCAAAAAGATACCTATCGGCAAAAGCTGATAACTCGTTCGATAGTTTTTCAGACATTTTGAGATTCCATTTTATACCGACATTTTGTTGAGAATTTTTAATCCACACGTTCGAAAATGAAGTTCTATCCAGTTGAAAACTATTAAGATTTTCTCTATTCGTAAAATAATTCAATCTCACGTTGTTATTTTCGTTTATATTCCATAAAAGGTTAGCATTTATGTCATAGAAATTCATTTTTAGTTTATCCTTCTGTTTAATTGAACCTATTGACAATAAATTTATCCCACCATAATTTGAAACTCTCCCGGAAATTGCACATGCAACTTTATTTTTTAACAAAGGGATATTAAGTCTTAATTTGGTTGTTAGCATACTTATTTCTGTTTCGCACGACCATTTTTTTAGATTGGCATCTTGAGTTGATACATCGACAACAGAAGATACTTTGCCTCCATATTCAGCAGGGAAAGCAGCTTTGTATAGCTTTACATTCTTAATTATAAGAGGGTTATAAACCGACACCATACCGAAAAAATGTTGTGTAGCATACAATGGAACTCCATCTAATAAATATAAATTTTGTCCAGTATTACCACCACGCACCTGTAAATCAGCAGCACCTTCGCTACTTGATGTTACACCCGAACTTAATTGCAATCCTTTAATTATGTCCTTTTCGCCAACAAATGCAGGAATTTTTATAAACTCAATTCTGTCCATGCGGTCAATGCTTGAAGGTGTTTCGGTTTGTTGTTTGTTTGCTAGAACTTCAAGCTCATCAATATACTGTAATACAAATGGGGAGTAAAGTTTTATAACAACCGAAGTATCGGAAATTAAATCGATTTTAATATTTTTTTTCTCATAAGGATAATAGTCAATTTCAAAATTGTATGTTCCTTGTGGCATATCAAAAAGAAACCTACCTTCATTATTAGTATCAATAGTTTTTTTAAAAGGCAATACATAAATCGGTATTTTTTTAAGTGGTTTTGCCGTTCTTGCATCAATCAATGTCCCTGCTATTTTGAATCGCGGGGGCATAGTTTGTCCAATTGAGGGAGCAGAAATATGCATAAAACAAACAAGAAACACAACAAAAGGAGTAAAATATGTTTTCATCAAGAATTTCATCTCTGCAGCGTATTAACTGTAAATGAATCAGATACAAAACTGCCAAAAAGTCCAACTCCATTTTCGATATTCGAAAAATTTGGACGAACACCTCCATAATTTGCGATAATTGCATTTATATCAAACCCTTCATAAAACTGTAAATTGTTTATAAATTGGCTGGTTTCAAATTTTTTTAAATATGTATCTACAGTTATTATTTTCATATTAAAACTTGTTGAATCTTTCGGAATATAAAAGTCATTATCGGAATATGAATCGCCGGATAAATAGGGTTCTAATCCGATTCGCATCCCTAATGCAGTGAGGTAACAGCCTGTTTGGTTCTCAGTTGACAATGTATATTTAACTTGAAGAGTATATTTCATACGATTAGATAAACTGTCAGTATAGTGTTGTAGGCAATTTACATGTGTAATCTTGCTATATTGCAAAGGAACAGTGGTTTTGGCAAACAATGTTTTTGATTTGGTAACTGCTTTTAAATAATAAGTTTTACCTGCTTCAATTTTTAAATTTGATTTTTTATCAACATAAATGAGACTGTCGGAATTTGACTGTTCCAATTCATACCAATTAGTATTGTCTGAACTGAAAAAGACATGGGCTTCAGCTAATGCATTGCTTGAATTTATTACTGACTCGTTGTTACTAAGAAACACCACTACCGATTTTCCAGGTGTGATTACTGAAAACATCACCTGAACTTGTTCTAAATTCCAGGGTGGGATAACTGTTTCAACACATGATGTCAAAAAGATAGAAGCAAGCAAACACAAAAAATAGTTATGTAAATTATTATTCATTTATGTCTCTAAATTTAAAACACATAACCCACTTTAAATTTCAAATCCGGCACAGGCGTAATTGTTGTAAAATCAGAATATATTCCAAATCCACCTTTACACTCCCAAAAAACATTTCTGTTAAATGTTCCGCGGAATCCAATACTTATTGGCACAGTTAAGTTTAATGATATTGGCATATTGGTAAGCAAATACGAGCTGCTTAACTCAAAAGGTAAACTAACAAACCATGCTGAATTTAAATCTGAAGATTTTGAGTGTAACACTCTTTTTTTATAATTAAAGTACCATCGCGGTTCGGCAAACAAAGCCAATTGCAATCCATAATTCGATTTGAAAGTTGTAAAATCGTTGGGTCGCAAGTAACTTTTATAAATAGTATTAATTGATTTAACTCCCCAAATCACGCTACTCGACTTAGTTAGCAAGGATTCTGTAAAATAGCCCAATGTAAAACATCCATTTATACCTGAAATATTTACAACAGATCCCAAACTCATTTCGATTCCTTTATACGATGAAATTGAAATATTTTTTTCCTGTTCACTTTCAAAATAAACTTGTTTCTGCGCAAATATATTTGTTAAACCGCAAAGTAAAATTAATATAAGTTGAATCCTTTTCATTTTTGAATTTTAAAATAAGACTGTTCAAAGATAGTATAAGAAAATTAATGAAATTTTGTTTTTTAAATATCCATTGAACAGTCTTTTGTTAATAAGTTATTCCCAAATAATGTTTTTTGTTTGTAAACTATATCCCGCAGTCTTAATGTATTTGTATGTTACATTTAAGTCTTTTGCGTGCAAATTATTTGTTGGGCCGTATTCTAAGCCAATTTTAAATTCTTTATCAGGTATATTAAACACTGATCCTCCAGTTACAACATTATTAGTACAATTACCGGCTGGCCCCCATTTTCCTGAGTTTATTGTTATAGAACCTGAAACAATTTCATCATTAAACCATGATGTCCAAATCCCTAAAAAACCCTTTTTTTTGGCTTCACCAGTCATCTTTGCTCCAATATAAGTAAGTCCAAATGGCCAAAAAGGAGATACTACACAAAAAGCTCCAAATTGTACTCTCTCATATCTAACTGGCTTGTTATCTTCATATTCTGTATAAAGCCAATTGTCATATGCTGTCTCTGTTCCTCTTAATTTCATCATTTGATTGTTTGGATCAACTACATTCAATTGATTTGAATGAATTGATAATTTCACATTCTGATAATTTTTAACATCAATACCTTCATCAATTTTTGCTAAAGTTCCGAAATCAGCATTTTTGATTAAAAATGCATTATCTCCCACAATTTTCAATATAGTATCTCCTACCATTAAAACTCCTTCTTTATTTAACAAAATTGTTAAATAAACATCTTCTACCCTTTTATTTATTGAATCTATAGGAGTCTCATCTAAACGATATATATCATAAAGTGTTGTGTATTTTAATGATGCTTTAAAGTTTAATAGTTGGTTTCTATTCAAAGTTGTTAAACTTTTTATTATGCTGTCATAACTATATATGCTTTTAAATCTAATATATCCATTTTCGACTACATATCCTTTATTTTCAACGTTAGTTTCGGTATTAATTGTTTCTTCTTTTTCACATGAAACAAAAATAACCGACATTAGTAATATTGCAAGAAATTTAAATTTATATTTTTTCATTGTAATTATTTTTTAATTTATTATTAGTCAACGCTAACGCATAGTGCGTCTTTGCTGACGGGTTGAAATAATTTACCTGCTTCATGCATATAGGCAGGATTTTGAATTACTGAAATGTTTCGTTTTTTTAGATTATTTCAGTTTTTATGCAAACTAATAGTGCGTAAATTTGATAAAACAATTTTAAATTCGTTCAATTCACTACTTTTTTGTACTTGCATTCATTTGGTTTTACTATCTTTGTTTCTGCCTTTGTGTGATGTTAAATTAATACTCATGGTTGATACAATCATTGGGTACGAAAATAAACTCTGGTCGGGTCCATTTTCCGTAGTTTAGCCTTGCGCAAGGGCTTTTTTTGTTACCTGATATAGTACAGGAGGCAAACCTGTTTTATATCAGGAGTCACAAATGTTTTATTAAAACGTTGTAAATTTTATTGATGACTGTTTTCAGATAAGCGGAATTAATTCCGGTTTAATTTTCCCTTTGAAAACAAAAAGTGGAGAACGTAAACAAAAGATTCTCTTTGCTAATCAGGGTAAACGCCAGTTAATTCAAAAGGTTAAAGTAAGAACTTATCTGCGGGGGAAGCTAACATCTCGTTAGTTTCAAAATTTCACATACAAAAATAAAACTTTATTTCGAAAGTTAAATCACCCCCCGATAAATTAACATACATTAATATATCGAAAATTTACTATGTTAAAGTAATCTGTTATTTATCATATTCATTGGATTTTAGTTATGTAAATTAATGGGTTTTCATTGTTTTATCGCTTAATTGCAGGTTGTAAAACCATAACAATTTCCTCAAATAATGATTATATTTGCTTTTTATTTATGCAATTATGGAAGCATCTTATGTTAAATTTCGAAAATCTGCAGTTGCCGGAAAATTCTACTCTTCAAACCCTGTTGCGCTTGAAAAAGAAGTAACGGAATACCTCAAAATGGCAGATAATGAAGAACTCAAAGATATTGCCGGATTGATTTCTCCACATGCCGGTTATGTTTTTTCAGGTCGGACAGCTGCTACCGCGTTCGCGCAATTAAATCCGGACTCTGCTTATGAAAACATTTTTATTATTGGTACTTCGCACCATCATAGTTTCGGTAAAGCTGCAGTTTACTGTGAGGGAGATTGGGAAATGCCTTATGGAATCGAAACTGTAAATACGCTAATCGGAAATGAGTTAACTGAAAGATTTCCAAATATTTTTACATCAAACCCGAGGTATCATAAAGAAGAACACAGTCTGGAAGTACAATTGCCTTTTTTACATTATCATCTGAAAAATAAATATAATATCGTACCTGTTTTAATAGGATGTTCTGATACAAGAGTTTGCGCTGAAATTGCAATGGCTTTAAAACCTTATTTGACTGAGAAAAATTTGTTTGTCATCAGTACCGATTTATCGCATTATCCTGCTTATGACGATGCCAAAAAAGCTGATGAAAATACGATAAACGCTATTTTAACCGGAAATCCTGAAAAGTTGATTAATGTACTCAACACAAATACACGGCAGCATATTCCCGGATTGGCTACAAGCTTGTGTGGTTGGACATCAGTATTAACTTTTATGTTGATGACTGAAGATAATCCCTGTTATAAATATCATTTTATAGATGCATGCAACTCGGGCGATGCAAAGTATTATAGTAAAAAAGATAGTGTGGTTGGCTATTGCAGTATTGCAATAACTAAAACTAAAACTGAAATTGAGGAAAAAGAATTCAATCTTAACGGGCAGGAAAAAGCAAGTTTATTAAAAATTGCCCGAAAAACTTTGGAAAACTTTTTTTCGAAATCGAAGACTGAAATTTTTGATGAGGAAGAGATTACGAGCAATCTGAAAGCATATTGTGGGGCATTTGTAACCTTACATGTTGATGGACGTTTACGTGGTTGTATCGGACGAATGACAGGCAATAATCCGCTTTATGAACTTATAGCTGAAATGGCTATCAGCGCGGCTTTTCACGACAGACGATTTTCACCATTACAAAAATCAGAACTTGATCGGGTGGAAATTGAAATTTCAGCGCTTTCGCCCATGAAAATGATAAATGATATAACTGAAATTGAGTTAGGAAAACATGGAATTCTGATTGAAAGCGGTTATCGTTCGGGAGTTTTTTTACCACAGGTTGCAACTGAAACAGGCTGGACGCTTGAAGAGTTTCTCGGACATTGCGCCCGTGATAAAGCAGGTTTGGGTTGGGATGGCTGGAAGGATGCAAATATTTATATTTTTACGGCTACAGTATTTTCAGAGTAAAAGGATTTTCAAAACTACTCAGCCCCCTAAACCGCTGAAGGGGGAATAAGAAGGGGAGTTTTAGAGTAATATCAAACATTTGTGCGCTTAAATTTGGATGTTTTCATTTTAAAAATGCATTTTTCTTTGCGCTGTAATTTTCCTGAAAACGTTGAATGAAGTACTTCATGAAGTGCTGAGTAGTTGTTAATTTCACTATTTCCAAATTCCGGAAATTTCCTTTTTGCATAAAGGACATTCACCATTAATTATTGTATTAGCAAGAATGCTATAGCCCTGCCTTTCAACGAGTAAACACCCGCAGTTTGGGCAATATGTATTTTCAGATTTAACTTTTGAAACATTTCCCAGGTAAACATATTTTATTCCGGCATCTTTTGCATTTTTTTCAGCGTGTAACAAATCTTCGACCGGAGTAGCAGGAATGTTCATCAGTTTGTAGTTCGGAAAAAAACGGCTGATATGTAACGGTATTTCTGCTAAACCATTATTCATCATCCACCAGCATAATTTTTCAAAATCTTTGGAATTATCGGTATATTCAGGAATTAACAGATGTGTAATTTCCAACCAAATACCTTTTTCCTTTAAAGTCAAAATTGTATCGAGAACAGGCTGAAGCGATCCTCCTGTTAATTTCCGATACACTATATCGTCCATGCTTTTCAGGTCGATATTTGCAGCATCAATGAAGTTACAAAGTCCGGTTAATGGTTCGTGGTTTATATATCCATTGGAAACTACTACGGTTTTTACACCAGCATGTTTGGCAATTTTTGCCGTATCGAGCTTATATTCATAAAAAACAGTCGGTTCGGTATAGGTAAAGGCTATGCTTTTCTGATGATGCAACTTTGCCTGCTCCACAATTGCTTCAGGAGATAAATCGTAATGCCGAAGTTGATTGGGCGTGCTTTGCGAAATGGAATAATTCTGGCAGTTTAAGCAACGGAAATTACATCCTGCGGTTGCAAGTGAAAGTATTTCAGTCCCGGGTAAAAAGTGGTACAACGGCTTTTTCTCAATCGGATCAATGCTTAATGTACATGGATTACCATAAGTGGTGGTATAAAATTCACCATCGATATTAACACGAACTTTGCAAATACCGGCATGACCATCTGCAACTAAACAGTTATGAGGGCAGAGACGGCATTGAACAGCATTATTTTTGACTTTTTCGGTAAATAATGCCTTTCGGATAAATTTATTATCTGTTTTTAATGATAACATATTTTTATCCATAATTTTAACAAAAAGCCTTTTCCAAAGTTTTAAAACTTTGGAAAAGGTAAAAAACACTACTCTACGCTGAATTTATAAATACACCATTCATCGTATTTCTGACCCGGACGTAAAACAGGACTTGGAAAAAACGGAACATTTGGTGAATTAGGAAATCCCTGCGTTTCGAGACAGACGGCATCCTGGCGGTCGTAAGTTTTTCCAATTTTCCCGGTTTGTTTTTCAATCCAGTTTCCGGTATAAATTTGCATACCGGGCTGTGTGGTCAATACTTCCATTTTACGTCCGCTCACAGGTTCGTAAATATAACCTGCCAACACACAATCGCCCTGTTGTTCTTTACGCAAGCACCAGTTATTGTCAATTCCCCAACCCGGAACATAAACTTCATCATCAATTCTTTCTCCGATTACAACCGGTTTGCGAAAGTCAAACGCTGTACCTTCCACCGGACGAATTTCACCCGAAGGTGCAAAAGATTCATCGAGTATGGTTACAAAATCGGCATTGATCTGAAGTAAATGGTCTTTTATCGTTCCATTTCCGGCGCCTTTCAGGTTGAAATATGAGTGTTGAGTGAGTCCGATTACTGTTGGTTTATCAGTTGAAGCTTCGTAATGAATGCTTAACTCGTTATCATCGGTAATTTCGTAAGTGCATGTAACATCTAAATTTCCCGGATAGCCTTCATCGCCATCGGGCGAAAGTAATCCAAGCACAATTTTCGATTCAGATACTGATTTTACATCCCACACCAAGCTGTTAAATCCTTCTATGCCACCATGTAATGCATTCGTGCCGTTGTTAATAGCAAGCGAATATTCTTTTCCATCGATGCTGAACTTTCCATCTTTAATTCTATTTGCAAATCGTCCGCACACAGCGCCGTAATATTCTTCCTTTTCAATTACTTCCTCGAGTGTGTCGAATCCGAGCACTACATCCTCGAAGTTTCCACTTCTGTCGGGCACAAGCAAGCGAACAATTTTTGCGCCGAAATTGGTAATGTCAGCCGACATTCCGTTCTTGTTTTTCAACGTGAACATCTTTACGGCCTTACCATTAATAATTATTTCATTCATAATATTTAATTTTAACAACCCCCAACCCAAAAAGGAGAGAACGGGTTTAGCATTGTTTGTAATAAACAAAACTAATTTAATTCCCCTTCAGGGGTTCAGGGTTAATATTTTATTCTACGCGTGCAGCACCATTACCAATTTCGGCAATATAGAAATCGGGTTTAATACCGATTTTTGCTTCGTAAGCAGTGCCCACTTCTTTTATAAATGTATCGATAGCTTCTTCTTTAACTAACGAAACGGTGCAACCACCAAAGCCACCACCGGTCATGCGCGAACCGATAACGCCATCAATTTTCCATGCTTCTTCAGCCATGCAATCGAGTTCCGGACCGGTAACTTCATAATCATCACGAAGTGAAACATGTGAAGCGTTCATTAATTTGCCAAACAAAGTTAAATCACCAGCTTTCAGCGCTTTTACTGCATCGGAAGTGCGTTGAACTTCGCCAACTACGTGGCGGGCACGTTTGTGAGCTACAGGATCGGTAATTGCTGATTCTATTCCTTCGAATTCCGCTTCGGTCAATTCGGCAAGATATTTCAGTGGACGAACGGTATTCAGTTGTTCAACTGCTTTTTTACATTCGGCTACACGCTGATTGTAAGCGCCTGAATCTAATTTGTGTGGACTGTGTGTATTTGAAATAACAATTTTCACACCTTCGAGTTTTACCGGAACAAGTTCAAACTCCAATGTATCGCAATTCAAATGCACTGCATGATCCTGAGCGCCATTTGCCGAAACAAACTGATCCATGATACCACAGTTTACCAAAGCAAACTCATGTTCGGCTTTTTGTCCGATTTGTGCAAGAACTGTACGGTTAAAACCAGTGTCAAGTTGGTCATTCAACGCAAAAGCTGTAACTACTTCGAGCGCAGCAGATGAAGAAAGTCCTGCACCGTTAGGAACATTCCCCCAAATAAGAATATCAAAACCCTGAGTAATTTGAATACCACGTTTTACAAACTGAGCAATTACGCCAAGAGGATAATTTACCCACGATTTTTCAAGACGTGTGGTAAGTTGGTCAAAGCCGAGCGTTACTATTTCAGGCTGGTTTAACGATTTAAAATTCATTGCATTTTTATCGTTTTTAGCCAAAAGAAGATAAGTTCCGAAACTTAAAGCGCATGGAAATACGGCACCACCATTGTAATCGGTATGTTCGCCAATAAGATTAACACGGCCGGGAGCAAAATAAACTGCTTCGGCAGCTTTGCCGTAAGTAGTTTCGAAAGCTGATTTTAATTCTTGAACTGTCATAATTTTAGTAGAATTTTTTATGGTTTTTATTTGGAATTAATTAATTGATAAAATAGTTTTTTTGATGAAACGGGACACAAAATAACAAAAATTTGAGATATAAACAGGACTGCAAATCATGTTGTAAAGCATATTTTTGTTCGTTTAACCAAAGTTGGTCATATTTCAAACCTTTTTGAATTAAATTTGAATTCATCAAAAAAATAAAATCAGGCAATTGCAAGTGTAAAAACACTCACTTTTACATCCGGCGTTTCCAGTACAACTTTGATACAAGATTCTAAAGTTGAACCTGTAGTGAGTACATCGTCAACAATCAAAACATGTTTGTTTTGAAAAACCGATTTATCGCGAAGCTCAAAAAGATTTTCGGTATTCAGAAATCTATCGTAAACAGATTTTTTAGTTTGTGTGGTATTTTCGCGTATTCTTCGCAAGTTAATTAAATCTACAGGTTTTTGAAGCACTTGAGCTAAGCCTTCACAAATAAAATCGGATTGATTGTACCCACGTTTTGCAAATTTTTTAGGATGTAATGGCACGGGAACAATTACATCTACCGAACAGAAATCAGGCGATTGGAGTAATTCAGCCGCCGCATATTTTCCCATAATCACTCCAATTTCTTTATTTCCTTTATACTTAAGTTCATGAAGCAGTTTCTGAAATGGCGAACCTTTATGAAAATAATAATAAGATGTACCTCTGAAAACCGGCACTTTTCCCCAAAAACGTTTTTCGAGCGGATTGTCAGCTACAAGATGATAACCCGTTCGAGGAATTTCGTGCAGGCACGATAAGCATATCTGATGCTCATTCCGCACCAAACTTTTAGCGCAGATTAGGCATAAATTCGGATAGAAAAGATTCAAAAATTCTGAAAAAGAACTTTTCATAATTTTTATTGTAAATTCATGGTATTTCTAAAGAAAAAAAGTCAGATAAGCAAACTGGAAAGCAATTTCCAGCCTTTTGGCAAAAAAATTATCAAACCGGCAATTGCTGCAAAAACAGCAACAACCAATACAGCTCCCGCAGCGATATCTTTTGCCTGACCGGCTGCTTCATGATATTCTGGAGATACAAAATCAACCCATTTTTCCAATGCGGTATTCATCATTTCCATGCCTATAACCATACCGAAACTAACAAGGCAAATGAGCCATTCGGTTACAGAAATCATAAAAATGAAGCCGGAAATAATGACTAATGCCATAAAAACCAAATGAATTTTCATGTTGGCTTCGGTTGAAAACACACGTTTTACTCCATTCAATGCATATTTAAAACTCCTAACGAATCTATAATTATTCATCTTTATAAGTTTAATTTATTACGGACAAAATTAAACAAAAAAACGGCAAACATACCAACATGTTTGCCGTTTTTAAAGTTAGTTTTTTATACTAAACTTATGCCTTAACTCTTCCCTGATATGAACCATCACGTGTATCTATTTCAATTGTTTCGCCTTCGCCTATAAAAAGTGGAACGCGAACTGTTGCTCCGGATTCAACTGTTGCCGGCTTCAAAGTGTTGGTTGCAGTATCACCTTTCAAACCGGGTTCAGTATAAGTAATTTTCATTTGTACTTTTACCGGCATATCAGCATAAAGAACGGTATCGGATGAAGCATCGGAAACAACTTCAATAATCATACCTTCGAGTAGAAAATCAACTCCGTTAATCAGATTTTTCGCTATAGGTTGTTGGTCGAAAGTTTCCTGGTTCATAAAAATATACTCATCACCTTCTTTGTAAACAAACTGAAACGGACGACGTTCAACACGCACATCTTCAAGTTTTTCACCAATATTGAACCTGCGTTCAATCACTCTGCCATCAACCACATCTTTAAGTGTGGTACGCATAAATGTGTTTCCCTTGCCGGGTTTCACATGTAGAAATTCTACTACAAAGTACAGACGTCCATCCATGCGGATACACGTTCCGTTTTTTACATCCTGAGCATTAATCATATAATGAATTTTTAAATTTATTCGAACGGGAATTTATCTTTCGATATTTTTCAAGTAAGAAACTAAACAATAAGTTTGAGTTTGCGAATGCAAAGTTAATATTTTTTCGTACAATGACAAAACCAAAACTCTAAATGTTGATTATCATGTATTTATAAAACACTTAATAAGCATACCGAGCAATATTATAAACGCTAATGTAAGTTAATGTTTTAATCAACATTTTCAAAAACCATAAATTGATATATTATAATGATAATTAGGCAATTTTTTAAAAATGTCTCAAACCGTTTTAAGCGATTCTATTCAAATAAATGAATAAATGTTTTTTGCGTGTTTTTGGTTTTTGATTTCACTAATTATACTTTAAGTAATAGGAACAATATAATATCGCATTTTATAAGAATTTCAAATAACAAAAATTTATTATTGATGCTCTTTTGAACGTATTTTGTACTCTCTTTCGGTTATTTAGCCCGCTAAACGCCCTCACTCAAGTCCAAAATCCATTTCTTCCGATAGATATCGGAAAGTTATCAAAAATTACGACATTATATTCTTCCTATGACTTATATAACAAAATATTACAATTGCTTATAAACAAAAAACTCAGCACAATGTATGCTGAGTTTTCTAATATTTACATAGGAATGTTTATTTGAAATTATTTTTCGTTTCTTTTTTGCACATTGTAAAATATTTTCATCTGATTACCTAAAATCTTTGTGAAACCTTTTACATCGTCGGCGCTCCATGCGCGGTTAATTTCGCCATACTCTCCAAAATCGGTTTTCATTAGGTCGAAAGACGATTCCACACCAACAAGTGTAAATGAGTACGGACGGAGCTTGATAATTACCGTTCCGCTAACATTTTGTTGCGAACTTTCGAGGAATTTTTCAATATCGCGCATTACCGGTTCAAGATACTGAGCTTCGTGCAGAAACATGCCATACCAGTTTCCAAGTTGATCTTTCCAGTATTGCTGCCATTTTGTAAGCGTGTGCTTTTCGAGCATTTTATGAGCATTGATAATGAGCATTGGCGCTGCAGCTTCAAAGCCGACACGACCTTTAATACCGATAATAGTATCGCCAATGTGCATATCTCTGCCAATGCCAAATTTAGAAGCAATAGCTTCCAAATCGTTTATCAGTTTAATTTTATCATCTGAATTTTGCCTGTTCACTGCGCTAATTTCACCATTCACGAACGAAATAGTTACTGTTTCTTCACCTTCTTTCTCAATTTGGCTTGGGTAAGCTGATTCAGGTAATGTCTGCTCCGATTTAAGTGTTTCTTTTCCTCCGATAGATGTTCCCCAAAGCCCTTTGTTAATGGAATATTCCATTTTTTTGAAATCAGCTTCGTAACCATGCTCCCGCAGATAGTTAATTTCGTATTCACGGGTAAGTACCATATCGCGGGTTGGTGTCAGAATTTTAATGTCAGGTGCAAGCACATCAAAAGTTAAATCGAAGCGAACCTGATCGTTACCGGCGCCGGTACTGCCATGCGCTACATACTGAGCATTGATTTGTTTAGCATAATTGATTATGGCAATTGCCTGAAAAATACGTTCGGAACTTACAGAAATTGGATAAGTGCCATTGCGCAACACATTACCAAAAACCATGTAACGTATGCTTTTTTCGTAATACTCTTTGGTAATATCAAGCGCTACATGCGATTTAGCGCCAAGCCGGTAAGCTTTATCTTCAATTACTTTTAAATCTTCGGGGCTGAAACCACCGGTATTTGCTACAGCTGTATGCACTTCATAGCCTTTCTCTTTTGCCAAATACATGGCACAAAACGAAGTATCAAGTCCTCCGCTAAATGCTAATAATACTTTTTCTTTCATTTTTTTTTAAGACAAAGTGTAATGAACAATGAGCAAAAATAAGACGAACAAAAAAAAAGTCAAAATCCAAACAAAAATTCATACTTTCGGCTTTGTTAAAATGCCTGTAAGCGTTCTTTTTAATTACAGAATTGAAATCAGAATCAAAATTTAAAATCTTTACAAATTTTTGATAGCTGATATTGAATCTTTTTGGTTTTGAAAGGGTTTTTCCTAACGAATCATTTTCGCTAAATGTACATTGATTATAAATATCTTTTAAATATAAAATCGTTTTTAAATTTTCTGAAAATTTGATTGGCTTAGGCTTCCGGTGTTGATTTTTTCTCCTCTTTTTCGGGGTCGTAAAGCATACCGGTGCAAAGGCAATGACGCCGATTGGTACGTTGTAGAATATCATAGTTCACACAACTTTCGCAACCTTTCCAGAAAGCGGCATCATCGGTTAGTTCCGAAAAAGTTACAGGTTTATATCCAAGTTCGGAGTTGATTTTCATAACTGCCAAGCCTGTTGTAAGCCCGAAAATTTTTGCAGTCGGGTATCGTTGCCTCGAAAGCTCAAAAGCTTTACGCTTAATGCGTCTTGCCAAACCCGAACCACGGAATTTATCAACAACAATTAAACCTGAGTTAGCTACAAATTTTTTATTTCCCCAGGTTTCCACGTAACAAAATCCGGCAAACTCTTCATTTTGGAGGGCAATAATTGCTTTTCCTTCCTTAATTTTCTGGCTAAGATATTCAGGAGAACGACGGGCAATACCCGTACCTCTGATTTTTGCTGCTTCAGCTATAGTATCTAGTATGGTATCCACGTACTTTAAATGACTCTGGTCGGCAATTAGTACGGAAATTTCATCAGCTTCTAAATCGTTATTCATCATAATTACGAAATTAATAATCGGTATAACCTAATGGTTTTTTTAGTTTTCGTCGGCGGCAAATGTTCTTTTCATCATTTGCACTACTTCTTCGCGGCTTATGCCTTCGCGGGGTACTAATAATATTGTATCGTCGCCTGCAATTGTACCTAAAATTTCTTCTGTTGCGTTATTATCGATATCCCATGCAATTGCGCTGGCATACCCGGGTTTTGTTTTAACCACAGCTAACTGACCGGAAAAATCTATGCTCAATACAGCTCCAAATGAAAAAGGAGTACGCTCAGCACTTTTTGGTAAAACCGGTTTGTTAAACGAAGGCAATACATATTTGTAAGTGCCATTTGCGAGTGGAGTTTTTGCCACTTTCAGTAATTTCAAATCTCGCGAGAGTGTAGCCTGTGTTATTTCACAGTTACGATCTACCAAAGCCTTTAGCAATTCTTCCTGACTGCCAATAACGTTTGAGCGCAGAATTTCAGTAATAATTTGTAGTCGGTTTCGCTTCTTTTTCATTTTTTTAAATAATCAGTTAGTTTTCAGAAATATATAAATTACAGTTTTTGTATATTTATTAATTTTCGAGTGCAAAAATAGTGATAATAAATTTACCAGCAAACATATTTTGCATTTTTTATTCGATAAATATTCTCATTTTGATAATTATATGCAATACAAAGCTTATAAATGCATATTGATACAATTTTATAAATTCACTTTACAAACATATATTTTGCAATTATATACATTTTGGAAATATCAGACATAACACTTAAGTTAAAACACATTCTCATATCAATCAGATTTTTATCAAAAGGTTTATCACTTCATTGTTGAATATATAGTATCTTTGCAGGTTCTACGAAAGCTTGTTGTTTTCGTTTCTCTAAATTTACAAAATGTTGTTTTTCTGAACTTTATATCACAACAAAAGAATATTAATGAGCACACAACGAAATATTATTATTAAAGGCGCAAGAGTTCATAATCTGAAAAATATTGATGTTGAAATTCCACAAAACAAATTGGTAGTTATTACCGGACTTTCAGGTTCCGGAAAATCTTCGTTAGCTTTTGATACTTTGTATGCCGAAGGACAGCGCAGGTATGTGGAGAGTTTATCGGCTTACGCCCGGCAGTTTTTAGGGCGCATGAGCAAACCCGAAGTCGATTTTATAAAAAATTTACCTCCCGCCATTGCCATTGAACAAAAAGTAAATACGCGAAATCCACGCTCTACCGTTGGTACGTCAACAGAGATTTACGAATACATGAAGTTGCTTTACGCGCGTATCGGAAAAACTTACTCACCAATATCAGGTAATCTTGTTAAAAAACACGAAGCACAAGATGTAGTGGATGCTGTTCAAAATTATCCTGAAAAAACTCCCTTCATGGTACTTTCGCCGGTTATAACTTCATCAGGGCGAACATTAAACGAAGAACTTCAGACTCAATTATTACAAGGATTTAACCGAATGCAAGTGGAAAATGAAACCATGCGTATTCAGCAATTTCTAACAGAAAATGAATCGCATGCTTACAATGGTGAAGTTTTTCTGATAATTGACCGTCTCACAGTTGACAATAGTCAGAATGCCATCAGCCGCCTTACCGATTCAGTAGAAACAGCATTTTTTGAAGGAAAGGGAACTTGCATAATTGAAATGATGCCCGAAGGAGAATTGCCGGTCAGACTACAATTTTCAAAAAGTTTCGAAGCCGATGGAATTCAGTTTGAAATACCAACCATACACACATTCAGTTTCAACAGTCCGCTCGGAGCTTGTCCTGTATGCGAAGGGTTTGGAAAAATAATCGGCATTGACGAAGATTTGGTTGTTCCAAACAAATCTCTTTCGGTGTTTGAAGATGCAATTGTATGCTGGAAAGGCGAAGTAATGGGCGAATGGAAAAAACAGTTGCTTTATAATGCAGATAAATTCAGTTTTCCGGTACACAAACCATTTTACGAACTCACCGATGAGCAAAGAAATCTACTCTGGACCGGAAACCAATACTTTGAAGGATTAAATGCATTTTTCAACATGCTCGAATCAAACCAGTATAAAATTCAGTACCGTGTTATGCTGGCTCGTTATCGCGGAAAAACCATTTGTCCGGAATGTAAAGGCAGTCGTTTAAAAAAAGAAGCATCTTACATAAAAATCGATGGAAAATCCATTTCCGATTTGGTATTATTACCTGTAACCAAATTAAAGGATTTTTTTGACAAACTTGATTTAGATGAATATGATTCGGCAGCATCCAAACGACTTCTCATTGAAATACAAAACCGCATTCAATATCTTGCCGATGTTGGACTTGGATATTTGACATTAAACCGTCTATCGAACACACTCTCTGGAGGCGAAAGTCAACGAATAAACCTTGCAACTTCGCTTGGAAGCAGTTTAGTAGGCTCGCTTTATATTCTCGACGAGCCAAGCATAGGATTGCACCCGCGGGATACAAATCTGCTGATAGGCGTTTTACAACAGTTGCGAAATCTTGGAAATACGGTTGTTGTAGTTGAGCACGATGAAGAAATTATGCGTGCATCGGATTATCTTATCGATATAGGAAAATTTGCCGGACGTAAAGGCGGAAGTGTTGTTTATCAGGGTAAAGCGCCCATTAACTCCTCCAACAAGTACAGTTTTAACAGTAGTGATTCCTTTACCTTACAATATCTTTTAGGCGAAGAAAAAATTGAAATTCCGCAACACAGGCGGAAATGGAATAATTATATCGAAGTTCTTGGCGCGCGTGAAAACAACCTGAAAAATATAAATGTACGTTTTCCTCTCAATGTTTTGACCGTAGTTACCGGTGTTAGCGGTTCAGGAAAATCATCGTTAGTAAAAAATGTTTTTTATGCTGCGTTGAAAAAACATTACGGTGGAATTTCAGACCGTACAGGCATGTTTGGAATGCTGAAAGGATCTATGCATTTGGCTAAAGATGTTGAGTTTGTTGATCAGAATCCAATCGGGAGATCTTCTCGCTCAAATCCTGTAACTTACATAAAAGCGTACGATG
The DNA here is from genome assembly GCA_964405245.1 of uncultured Paludibacter sp. Taxonomy (GTDB): domain Bacteria; phylum Bacteroidota; class Bacteroidia; order Bacteroidales; family Paludibacteraceae; genus Paludibacter. The sequence continues at coordinate 4,748 of CAYONE010000065.1, read as the reverse complement.
AAATTCGGAAACTGTTTGCCGAACAACAACTTTCGAAACAAATGGGGTATCAGGCATCACATTTTTCGTTCAACACACCGGGCGGAAGATGTGAAGAATGTCAGGGAGAAGGAACAGTAACAGTTGAAATGCAGTTTATGGCCGATATTGTGCTCGAATGTGAACACTGTCATGGCAAACGATTCAAATCGGAAATACTTGAAGTAAATTACAAAGGAAACAATATTTACGATGTGCTTGAAATGACCGTGAACCAGGCAATTGAATTCTTTTCGGCGCATACAGGCAACACCGAAAAACGAATAGTGAAAAGACTGAAGCCACTTCAGGACGTTGGTATTGGTTATGTAAAGCTCGGGCAATCAAGCAGTACACTTTCGGGCGGCGAAAGTCAGCGCGTAAAATTAGCATCATATCTTGCAAATGAAAAGCCCGAACCCACTATTTTTGTTTTTGATGAGCCTACAACCGGATTACACTTTCACGATATTAAAACACTTCTGAGCGCTTTAGAAGCGCTTATTGCCAAAGGACATACTGTAATTATTATCGAACATAATACAGAAGTTATAAAGTGCGCTGACCATATTATCGACCTTGGTCCCGAAGGCGGAGAGAAAGGCGGATATATAGTTTTTGAAGGTACACCCGAAGAAATTATTAACTGCGAAAATTCATATACCGGTAATTTTATGAAGAAATTACTTCAACAGTAATATATTTTTTTTTGAATATCTGTTTGATTCAAAAACAATTATATACCTTTGTAACAAGCCATAAAAAAACAAAACAGGTAAATGAAACTGATTTTTGCTTACATAATGCTTTTTATTTCTGTTTGCAGTTCAATTCAAGCTGTAAACAATATGATTGTTGAAAATTACACACAAGAACATGGACTTCCGCACAATATTGTTTATTGTACAGTAAAAGATCAGGAAGGTTTTATATGGCTTGGAACCTGGTATGGTTTAAGCAGTTTCGATGGGTTAAAATTTCACACTTACAATAACCGGAATATTAACACTACTGATATTCCACCACATAAAATCCAAAATATTATTGAATCTAAGGACGGTAATCTATGGGTCAAAACCATCGACCATAAACTCTTCTTTTTCAATAAAAAATTTGAGCAATTTACCGATGTTTTCAACGAAATCAAGAAGAAATACAGCGTCAGCCCGAAAATTATAAAAATACAACTTGCCGAAAACAACAAACTGCTTTTGCTGACAAAAAACAAGGATTTGCTAATGGCAAGCTCGCTTCCTAACGGTGAAATTTCGGTAGAATTGCTCTATGATTCCGAAGCAGAGCGCGATTATAAATTGACAAACAATTTGCTTACCGAAAATAAAAATTATCTCAACTGGATAGGACTTGACTTCAAAGTAATTTCGTGCCCGAAAGGAGAAAATCTACGGAACAAACCATCGGATTTTTTCAGAAAAAAACTCGAAATTTCCAACAACAGCAACCTTACCTGCGCATGGAATTCGCATGATTTTTTTTGGACGGGAACAGCTCAGGGAAAGATATTTAAAATTGACATCAACAACGGCGACGTAACTCAAAACAGTCTTTTCGAAGGTTCGGGCAGCGTACAGTGCATTACCGGAGTAAAAAACAAACTCACTTATGTGGCAATTGGCGGTAAAGGTGTTTACGGCGTTGATGAACAAACCGGAAATATCCGTCTACTTGTACCTTTGAGCAGCGCGGAAGCAGTTACCGGCTTAACCATCGATAGTTTTGAAAAGCTTTGGATAGAGATTAACCAAACTTCGATGATTTATTTTGACCCGTTCAGCAATGTAAAAAAAGTAATGTACGCCACAGCCGGCAAAGTAAACAGAAATATTACGCTCTGCGATGGTCGTGATTTAGGTATGTTTATACTGAATACTTCGGGGGAAGTAATACATTTCGATCGCAGCACTTTAACTCACACAATTATGAATGATTTGCCCGAATTAAAACTTAACGGGCAAAGAAAGTTGTTCTACGGAATTACCATCGACCGCGACAATATCCTTTGGCTCTCATCTACTACCGAAGGAATTTATCGTATTAGTTTCCCGCGTCAGCAATTTACACTGTTGCAACCTACTGAAACTTCCAATACACAAACGGGGATAAAAGGACTTTATCTTTCGAAAAAAGGCGATATTTGGATAGCAAACCGCGAAGCTGAGGTTTATAAATTCAGCCAAGGAATGAAACCAAAAATGATATTTGGCAAGTCTCATAATATCGGGAATGTCTATCATTTTATGGAGGATGCCACAGGAAATTTATGGTTATCAACCAAAGGAAACGGACTTATTCTTGCTCAGGAAGATAACAACCAGATTTCCGGTTATAGAATCACACGGTTTATTTCCGATGATAAAAATCCGGATGCAATTATCGGGAATGATGTTTATTACACCTTTGAAGACAGCAAAAAGAGGGTTTGGGTAGGTTCATTCGGAGGCGGATTAAATCTTATGGATCAACAAAACGGGAAAGTTCGTTTTAAAAACAAATTTAACAGTTTTAGGAATTACCCGAAATTTGGATTGTACATGGAAGTGAGGAACATTACCGAAGACCGAAACGGACGAATTTGGGTTGGCACAAGCGATGGTCTTATGTCGTTTGATGGAAATTTTAAAAATCCCGATGATATAAAGTTTGAGATTTACCGAAACGATAAACGAATTTTGAACATTGCCGACAAAGATATTTATGCTCTTTACAAAGATAGCGAAAGCAATATATGGATTTCGGTTTTCGGGGGCGGATTAAGTAAACTTAGCCATTACGACAATGAAACTCATCTTCCTGTATTTAAAACCTATACTATATATCAGGGACTTGGCAGTAATGTGGTGGTTTCGATAACAGAAGATAACAACCGGAATCTATGGCTCGCCACCGAAAACGGATTGGTGTTTTTCGATAAAAAAAATGAAACTTTCAGAAATTTTGACAGATACGACGGCTTCATTAATCTGCAAATGGAGGAAGAAAGCGCTTTAAAACTGCCGAATGGTGATTTGTGGTTCGGAAACCGCAAAGGTATTATCGCCTTTAACCCCGAAAAGATTGAAAGTTTCAGTTGTAACTACAATGTATATATTGTAGATTTTCGGGTTTCGAACCGCGATTTAAAATCTCTGTCGGGCGATTCAATTATGCAGGTGTCAATACGATATACAAAAGAAGTTACACTTAAACACAACCAATCTAATCTGCAGATTGAATTTGCGGCGCTAAATTACTACAATCAAAATAGTGTAAACTACCGGTACATACTGGATGGTTACGATAAGGAATGGCATAATAACGGGAAAAACCGCATTGCCTCCTACCCTAACATTCCTCACGGAAAATATATATTCAAAGTTCAGGCAATAGATGAAGCAAATGAACTTAACAAAGCCGAACAAACCCTTGAAATAATTATTTTACCACCCTGGTGGTTAACCTGGATGGCAAAAACTGTATATGTTTTGCTATCGTTGCTTTTAGCTTATGGCATTATTAGAGCTGTTTTGCTTTATATCAGAATAAGAAACGAGGTTTATATCGAGCAAAGAGTATCCGAACTGAAAATCAGGTTTTTCACCAATATTTCGCACGAGTTGCGAACTCCGCTTACTCTTATAATGGGCCCTGTACAGGAGTTGAAAGAAAAATATCAATTCGAAGATAAAGCAAAACAATATATTGCTCTGATTGAAAAAAATGCCGGACAAATGCTTCAGTTGGTGAATCAGATTCTCGATTTCAGGAAAATTCAAAGCGGCAAAATGAAACTGCATGTTTCCCAGTTTGATCTGAATAAACTCGCTGAAAGTTTTCGCGAAGAATTTATGCTTATGTCCGAAGAAAATAATACGGATTTCAGATTTAAACTATCAAATACAGAAATTCCTGTTTGGGCTGATAAAGATAAAATTGAAACTGTACTTAGAAACATTATATCGAATGCCTTTAAATTCACCCCAAAAGGAGGTATAATTACCGTATCTACAAGTATAAGCGCTGATGGTAAAAAATGTTTTGTCAAAGTTGACGACACTGGCGTAGGAATTCCACAAAATAAAATCAATGAAATTTTCGACAGGTTTGTACAAGCTGAAAACCAAAGCGGGCAGTATTATCAGGGAACAGGCATAGGCCTTGCCCTGTCGAAAGAAATTATGAATATGCATCACGGCAACATCAACGCCGAAGCAAAATCGAATGGTAAAGGTTCAGTTTTCACTATAGAACTGCTCGCCGGAAAAAATCATTTCGACGAAAATGAAGTAAACTTTTATGTTGGCGAAATGGTTGAACAAACAGAAAGCGCCGTGATTCCTGCTTATGAGAAAAGCTCCGAAACCGAACATTTCAAAACGCATCTACCTGTTTTATTAGTAGTGGAAGATAATCCCGGATTGTGTAATCTGCTCAGAATGCAACTGGAAGACAGATATAATGTACTTACAGCTATGAATGGCGTCGAAGGCATGAAAAAAGTGAATCGCTATCACCCTGATATTGTAGTTACCGACCAAATGATGCCCGAAATGACAGGAAACGAATTGTTGCAAAACATTAGAAACGATTTTAAAATCAGTCATATTCCGGTAATAATTCTCACTGCCAAAACCGATGAAGAAGAAAAACTGAAATCGGTGAATCTTGGCGCCAATGCATATATTACCAAACCTTTCAACAAAGAATATCTTATTGCGCGCATCGAACAGTTG
>CAYONE010000064.1:0-25857 GCA_964405245.1 uncultured Paludibacter sp. | reverse complement strand
CGAGGATTTGTTTCTTTGTTGATTATATTTATTGTTATTTTAAAATTCAGTAAATGTTAGTTTTTGCTCATTCCCCCTCCTTTGGAGGGGGTTAGGGGGAGGTTTATTTCTTCTAACTTATCCATTGTCCGTAATACGCTCCGGGACCATGTTTTCTGAAAAAATGCTTTTTAATCAATAATTCATTCATTTTTAACTGAGGATTAATGCTAAACGCTAATTGAGCCATTTTTGCACATTGTTCCATTACCACGGCATTATGTACTGCTTCGTGAGCATCTTTTCCCCACGAAAATGGTCCATGGTTACATACTAAAACCCCCGGAACATGTTCTGGATTTATACCTTTGAATCTTTCCACGATTACTCGTCCTGTTTCAAGTTCATAGTGACCTTCTACTTCTTCCTGTGTCATCATACGTGTGCAGGGAATTTCACGCGCGAAATAATCAGCATGTGTGGTTCCGATATTCGGAATGTCCATTCCTGCTTGAGCCCATGCAGTAGCATAGGTTGAGTGTGTGTGTACTATGCCGCCAATTTCGGGAAATGAATTGTATAAAACTAAATGGGTTGCTGTGTCCGACGATGGTTTCAGATTGCCTTCCACCACTTTTCCATCCAAATCAACTACTACCATTTGTTTTGCTCGCATTTCTTCGTAGGATACACCGGATGGTTTTATTACTACCAATCCGCTTTCACGATCGATAGCGCTTACATTTCCCCATGTGAAAATTACCAAGCCATGTTTTACCAAATCGAGGTTAGCTTGAAATACTTTTTCTTTTAATGCTTCAATCATAACTGTTTTGTTTAAATGTTTTTATTTATGCCAATAATAATATTGATAAAGCCTTCATATATAAAAACACAAATATATTAGCAATAGTTTATGAAATTTTAAGTGTTAACTATACACTTAATATCTTTTGCAAATGTATGGATATTTAAGCAACCATCAAAATCGAAACTATATGTTTTACAACATAAATAAAATGAATTTAAAAAATAATTAGACTAATGAATTTAAAACAATGATTTTTCCCCCGAAAATATGTTTTACAACATTTTTAGTGTAAGTAGTACACTTTTTATTTTTCCGAAACAATTATTTCTTATATTTTTGAACCCTGAAATAATTTGTTTTTAATAATACTTCGATATAAGTCTGTAATTTAAAACATTAATGTAAAATATAAACATTTAAAAAAAATGAAAAAGTTACTTTTCGTATTATTGGTTTTTGGTTTAATACTTCAAAGTTGCAGTAAAAAAATTCAAACCACCGACTCAGGTCTGTTAAGATCGAATTTTCAAACAGTTATTAATGGTGACAGCACCGATTTGTATGTGCTGAAAAATGCAGCAGGAATGGAAGTTTGTATTACAAACTTTGGAGGCCGTATTGTGTCAGTCATGGTTCCCGACAAAAATGGAGTTATGCAGGATGTGGTACTTGGTTTTGATTCAGTTGCTGATTACATTAATGTTCCCAGCGACTTCGGGGCAAGTATCGGACGTTATGCCAACCGTATAAATCAAGGTAGAATTATTATTGATGGAGATACTATTCAACTTCCGCAAAATAATTTCGGTCATTGTCTGCATGGCGGTCCAAAAGGTTGGCAATATCAGGTGTTTACCAATGTTAAGCAGCCCGATGCCACTACCCTTGAAATGACACGTTTTTCACCCGATGGCGATGAAAATTTCCCCGGCGCTGTAGAAGCTAAGGTCATTTTCAAACTTACCGAAGATAATGCTATTGATATTACATTTGAAGCTACTACTGACAAAAAAACCGTAATCAATATGTGTAATCACTCCTATTTTAATCTTTCGGGAAATCCTGAAAATACTGTTCTCGAAGATATTTTATTTATAAGCGCTGATACTTTTACTCCGGTTGACAGTACTTTTATGACAACCGGCGCAATTGATTCAGTGAAAAATACGCCTATGGATTTTTCTACTCCAAAAGCCATAGGTTCGGAAATAGACAAATACGATTTTGTTCAGCTGAAAAACGGCAATGGTTACGACCATAACTGGGTTCTTAATACTGCCGGCGATGTATCAAAACTTGCAGCTAAAGTTACTTCTCTTGCAAGCGGAATAAGTGTTGAAGTTTACACCAACGAGCCCGGTATTCAGGTTTACACAGGTAATTTTCTTGATGGTACTGTGAGAGGTAAAAAGGGAAAAATTTACAATCAGCGTACCGGCGTTTGTCTTGAAACACAACATTATCCTGATAGCCCCAACAAACCACAATGGCCATCAGTAGTTTTAGAGCCCGGAAAAACTTATAACAGTCGTTGTATTTACAAATTTACGGTGGAAAAATAGTTAGGAGTAAACAAGGAGACAAGGGAACGAGAAAACAAAGGAACAAAACACGAAACAAATAATAATTAAATTATGGAATCATTAGATTGGATTGTAATTGGAATTTTTGCACTCGCACTTATAGGTATTGTGGTGTGGGTTTTGAGCCAGAAACAAACAAGTTCAGGCGATTATTTTCTTGCCGGACGTGATGCAACATGGATTGCAATTGGTGCATCAATTTTTGCATCGAATATTGGCTCTGAACACCTGATTGGGCTGGCGGGAGCAGGTGCTTCAAGCGGTATGGCTATGGCACATTGGGAAATTCAGGGCTGGATGATATTGATTTTAGGTTGGGTTTTCGTTCCGTTTTATTCGCGCAGTATGGTTTTAACCATGCCTGAATTTCTGGAGCGACGTTACAACGCTCAATCACGCACTATTTTATCAGTAATTTCGCTGATTAGTTATGTTTTAACTAAAGTTGCGGTAACTGTTTATGCAGGCGGTCTTGTATTTCAACAGGTATTCGGTATTAAAGAATTGTGGGGAATCGACTTTTTCTGGATTGCAGCCATTGGTTTGGTTTTAATTACAGCTTTATATACTGTTATCGGTGGAATGAAATCTGTACTCTACACTTCAGTTCTTCAAACTCCGATTCTTTTATTGGGTTCGTTAATTATTGTTGTATTGGGCTTGCAGGCATTAGGTGGCTGGGATCAAATGATGGAAATTGTTCGCGCTAAACCTGTAAATGATTATGGCGACACTATGGCTAATCTTATCCGTAGTAACAGCGATGCAAATTTCCCATGGTTGGGTGTTTTGATTGGTTCGTCAATTATCGGATTCTGGTATTGGTGTACCGACCAGTATATCGTACAGCGTGTGCTTTCAGGAAAAGACGAAACACAGGCGCGTCGGGGGACAATATTTGGCGCTTATTTAAAACTTACACCGGTATTTATTTTCCTTATTCCGGGTATGATTGCATATGCTTTGCATGTAAAAACCGGTAGTTTTTTACCAATCTCTACAGATGGTACCGTAATTTCAGATGCCGCTTTTCCTACACTTGTTGCAAAAATTCTTCCAGCCGGACTTAAAGGATTAGTTGTTGCCGGGATTTTGGCTGCGTTAATGAGTTCGCTTGCTTCATTGTTCAACTCATCAGCTATGCTTTTTACTATCGACTTTTATAAAAAACTTAAACCTAAAGCATCGGAAAATCAACTTTTACATGTTGGCCGAATCGCTACCGTAGTAATTGTAATTCTTGGTATTTTGTGGATTCCTGTAATGAAAAGTGTAGGAAATGTATTGTATGCTTATTTACAGGATGTTCAATCAGTACTTGCACCGGGTATTGCAGCCGCATTTTTATTGGGAGTTTTATCGAAAAAAATTACTCCAAAAGCCGGCTTATGGGGATTAATTTCCGGATTTATAATTGGATTAACGCGTTTGGGAGCTAAAGTATATTTTTCACAGGTACAGGGCGCTTCCGAAAGCTGGTTCAAAGATTTATTTTACGATGTAAACTGGTTGTTCTTTAGTGGAGGTATGTTCTTGTTTAGTGCATTAGTAATGATAGTTATTAGCATGTTTACAAAGCAAGCATCAGCTGAACAACTTCAGGGCTTAACTTTTGGCTCGGTAAATGCAGAACAAAAAGCATTAACGCGTGCAAGCTGGAATAAGTGGGACGTGATGCACACTGCTATAATTATTGCATTTACTATTGCGTTTTATATCTATTTCTGGTAAAAACATTTTATTTCTGAAAAAATACTGTTTATTTTATTTAAAAAACTTTGCCGGATTTAATTTCGGCAAAGTTTTTATTTAAAACATTATGAGTCCAAATTCAAATTTTTATAATTTACAGGAATCATTTTTGGTAGCAGTGGATTGCATTATCCTTGGTTTTAGGGATAATGAAATAAAACTGCTTGTTCACAATAGAGAAATGGAACCCGAAAAGGGTGGATTATCATTAATGGGTGGATTTGTCCGTCAAAATGAATCCCTTGATGATGCTGCAATTCGTGTGTTAACCAATCTAACCGGATTGGAAAATATTTTTATGGAACAGGTTGGTATGTATGGCGAAATAAATCGCGATCCGGGCGAAAGAGTAATTTCATGTGCATACTATGCTTTAATAGATGCAAGTGTACAAGATGAAACTTTGCTTAAAAAACACAATGCTTATTGGGTAAATATAAAAAGTGCTGAAGAACTGATTTTCGACCACGAAATAATGGTTACCGATACATTAAAAATTTTACGCCGAAAAGCTGCAATTCAGCCTATCGGATTCAATTTGTTACCTGAAAAATTTACACTTACGCAGCTTCAATTACTCTACGAAGCCATTTATGCACAGCAATTAGACAAGCGAAATTTCAGAAAAAAAATGGTAGCCCTTGATTTTTTGGAAAAATTGAATGAAATTGACAAATCGGGTTCAAAGAAAGGGGCGTATTATTATAAATTCAAAGATGATAAAAATTCAATTGATATTTCAAATTATACATTTTAATATTTTTTGAAAAGTAGTTTGAATTAAATTTTTTAGTATATTTGCAGCACAGTTCAGCACAGTTAAACAGCCTCTCCCCAGCCCTCTCCAAAGGAGAGAGAGTGTGTTAAAAGAAGTTTATTGGTAACTATATAGGGTTTAATTTTTCTTATTTTCTCATTAACTCATTTTCTACAGAATGAATTTAAAATCAGGATATTCCGTAAAACAATATTCACAACCTGTGAAGCGTTATTGTCAGACTTTAAAATTAAAAGATGATGCAACGCTGATTGAGGAATACAAATACTGGCATTCACCCGAACATCGATGGCCTGAAATTCCCGAAGGAATAAAAGCAGTTGGCATACTGGACATGGAACTATACATACATGGCAATCTTCTTTTTATGATTGTTGAAACTCCACTTGATTTTGAATGGGACAAGGCTTTCGGGAAACTTGCCGGCTTACCGCGACAGGCAGAATGGGAAGCTTTTATGTCAAAATTCCAGTTAGCTGACCCAAACGCGGGTTCGGCTGAGAAATGGACATTGATGGAGCGAATTTTTAGCTTATAATACCTCTGACCCCTAAAGGAAAAAAAGAATTTACATAATTCCAATTTTTAAAACCCGAACCCAAAAACACAAAACACAAAACACGAAACAAATAAAATATCATGAAGTCAGACACAAAAATTCCATTATTAAAAGGAAGCGATGGATTTAATTATACCATTCCTTTTATATTAGTAACTTCACTTTTCTTCTTTTGGGGTGTTGCCAATAATATGACCGACACGCTTCTGTCGGCATTTAAAAACATTATGGAGATGTCGGATTTTCAGACATCATTTATCCAAATGGCATTCTACGGCTCATACGCTTGTTTTGCAATTCCGGCAGCGTTATTAATCAGAAAATACACTTTTAAACATGGTATTGTTGTCGGACTTTCGCTGTACGCATTAGGCACATTTCTGTTTTATCCGGCATCGCAATTGGCTTCATACGGATTTTATCTGTTTGCATTGTATGTATTGGCAGGCGGATGCTCAATACTTGAAACCGCTGCCAATCCATATATTCTAACTATGGGTCGGAAGGAAAACATGACCCGCAGGTTAAACTTCGCACAATCGTTCAATCCAATTGGTTCAATATCAGGAATTATCATCAGCCAGATATTTATTTTATCACAATTAAGTCAGAACAAAAGTACCCTTAATGATGCAGATTTGCTGGCGGTGCAACACAAAGAATTGTCAGCAGTAACACTTACTTATATGGGTTTAGGTGTAGTACTTGTAGCATTGCTTTTAATAATAATTCTTTATAAAAAAATGCCTGCTACCAAAGATACAACCGGTTTAAGTTTCGGTGCTACAGTTGGAAGATTACTGAAAAGAAAGCATTATACGCTTGGTGTTGTAGCTCAATTTTTTTATGTTGGAGCTCAAATTGGTGTCTGGTCTTATACAATACGTTACGTTATGCTTGCGCTCGGACTTGTTGATTCTTCTACTTCTGAGATTTTTCCGGCAAAAGTTCAGGGTTTTATTACCGATCATGGTTTGTGGAGTAGTATTTGGCAACTTGATGAAAACTCAACCGCTGAAAATATCGGCAATTCGTTTTATCTATTCTCGCTGATTTTATTCACAGTGTCGAGATTTATTTTTACTGCATTAATGCGCTATTTCCGTCCCGGAATACTATTAGCAATAGCTGCAACAGGTGCAATAATTTCAGCTGCTATCGCTATTTTCTCAACAGGAATGACAGGTGTAATCGGTTTGGTAGCCATTTCATTCTTTATGTCGCTAATGTTCCCAACTATTTATGGTATCGCACTTGAAGGAATTAGCGAAACAGAAGCAAAAGTGGGCGGTTCATTTTTGGTAATGGCAATTTTGGGTGGTGCTTTGCTTACTGCTCTTCAAGGTTATGTATCTACTGCTCTTAACAGTATCAATTTTGCTTACTGGATTCCGGTGGTTTGCTTTGTTATTGTTGGTATTTATGGAATTATTGCCAATAAAGAAGAAAAAGAATTCGGGTACGAGTGAGATAAAGAAACCTCAAAACATATACAAACTTCAAAACATCGAAGATTTTTGAACGTTTCTTCATAATAAAAAAAGGATACGTTTTCAAATCTTCGATGTTGAAAAGTTTAAAAGAAACATCAAAATGAAAGTAAATTTCTCCCATTCAAAATCGAAAATCAACACTCTGATTGATGCAATATCGAATAAAATTGCATCGGGTGTGTTGAATTTGGGAGATAATCTACCTTCAATAAATGAAACAAGCGCTAAACACAAAATTTCGCGCGATACGGTTTTTAAAGCTTACAAAGAATTAAAAAGGCGAGGTTTGATTGATTCGAATCCGATGAAAGGATATTATGTAAAAGGAGAAGTAAATCATGTTTTATTATTACTCGATACTTATTCGCCTTTTAAGCAAAATCTTTATAACCGTTTTGTACAACACTTGCCTATATCGTGGAAAGTTGATTTGATTTTTCATCAGTATAATAAAAAATTGTTTGAAACGATTATCAGGGAAAGTATCGGACGTTACAGCATGTATGTGGTTATGAATTTCTCGAACACGCAGTTTTCCGAGTCGCTGAAATCAATTCCCGAAGGAAAACTTCTGTTACTCGATTTTGGAAATTTCGATAAACAACAGTATTCGTTTTTATGTCAGGATTTTGATCAGGCTTTATACGATTGTTTAACCGAGCACAGAAATATTATTTCGAAATACAGGAAAATTGTAATGATTTTCCCAACTGAGAACAATCATCCAAAAAGCTCTGTAAATTTTGTAAAAGATTTTTGTTCAGATTCAAATATTGCATTTGAATATATTGAGGACATATATCTTCTAAACAATATCGAAGAAAATGTTTTATACTTTATTATCTCACATACCGATTTGGTAAAAGTAATTTTGGAAAGTAAAAACAAGAATTTGAAAATTGGAGAGGATATTGGCATTTTGGTTTATAACGATGAACCATTGCTGGAGGTAATCAAGGAAGGTATTGCTGCTATTTCGATTGACTTTGGATTATTGGGAGAGAAAGCGGCTCACTTTGTTGGCGAAAAGTCAATCATTCAGGAATATTTACCAACAAAATTTATTTACAGGCCATCGATATAAATTTCACAAACCCTCTAACCCCAGCCCCCTAACCCCCTGAAGGGGGAATATTAAAGGGTATTTAGAACTTAGAATGGGATTTAATTGAAAATATTTGGAGAATTTTTCGGATGAAATTCTTGGTCAATTATTGAAATTGTGAGAATTTTATCAATAAAGCTGTATAATGAAAAATACTTTTTTTTACAAACATTTCAGCATAGAACAGCATAGTAATAATATATAATTTGCAGATTTACAATTGTGTTCTGAAAGCAATATTAAAGATTTTTGTTATAAAAATAAACATAAATTCTCATCAATCTAATTTTTTGTATTTTTCATCATTATAGGCAAAAATTACTAAGAAAATTTTGAAAACAATGCAAAAATGAAGTCAATTTTACAACAGAAATAATGATTATTGCTCTATAACTCCCCTCCCGATAAAAAACGGGATTAACAGGGAATGGTGGGCTTGTATTAAAAACAAACTAAAAACAACATAAAATGAAAGCAACAGTTACAGGGCAAACGCAATTAATTGCCCAAACACGAAAAGAAAAAACCGGTCGCCTACAGGGCGATAATCCAAAAATTGGGATTCGACCCACTATTGATGGCCGACAAGGCGGAGTGCGCGAATCGCTTGAAGATCAGACCATGAGAATGGCATTAAATCTGGCAACTTTCTTATCGCAAAATCTGAAATATAGTGATGGTTCGCCTGTGGAATGTGTTATTGCTGACACAACTATCGGTCGTGTAGATGAAGCGGCTGCCTGTGCCGAAAAATTCAAAAAAGAAGGCATTTCCATCACCATTACCGTTACTCCATGTTGGTGTTATGGTTCAGAAACTATTGATATGGATCCGCATACAATTAAAGCAGTTTGGGGATTTAACGGCACCGAACGTCCGGGAGCAGTTTATCTTGCAGCAGCATTGGCAGGACATAATCAGAAAGGATTGCCTGCATTTGGCATATACGGACGCGATGTTCAGGATGGCGGCGACAATACAATTCCTGCCGATGTACAGGAAAAATTGCTTCGATTCTCAAAAGCAGCCATTGCAACAGCAACCATGAAAGGAAAATCATATTTGTCAATTGGTTCTGTTTCAATGGGAATTGCAGGTTCAATAGTAGATGCTAATTTTTTTCAGGAATATCTCGGCATGCGCAACGAATATGTGGATATGAGCGAAATTATTCGTCGGGTACAATTGGGAATTTTCGATCAGGAAGAATTTAAAAAAGCAATGGAATGGACATCGAAATACTGTAAAACACAGGAAGGCGAAGACACCAACGATGATGACAAAAAGAAAACGCGCGAGCAACTTGATGCGGAATGGGAATTTGTGGTAAAAATGACCATCATTATCCGCGATTTGATGATTGGTAATCCGAAACTTCGCGAAGCAGGATTCCTCGAAGAAGCGCTTGGACACAATGCCATTGCTTCCGGCTTTCAGGGACAGCGCCAGTGGACGGATTTTATGCCAAACGGCGATTTTTCCGAAGCTATGCTGAATACTTCATTCGACTGGAACGGAATTCGCGAAGCTTTTGTAGTGGCTACAGAAAACGATTCACTGAACGGTGTGGCTATGCTTTTCGGGAAATTATTAACCAATACAGCGCAGGTTTTTGCCGATGTTCGCACATATTGGAGTCCTGAAGCCGTTGAACGTGTAACCGGTTACAAATTGGAAGGTCAGGCTGCAAATGGTTTAATTCATCTTATCAATTCAGGTTCGGCTGCTTTGGATGGAAGCGGACAGCAAACCATTGATGGCAAACCTGCCATGAAACCATTCTGGGAAATAACCGAAGAAGAAGTACAGAAAACTCTTGATGCGACTACGTGGTATCCGGCTGATTGCGGATATTTCCGTGGCGGAGGCTTTTCGTCGAAATTTGTAACCAAAGGAGGAATGCCTGTAACCATGGCACGTATCAATCTTGTTAAAGGACTTGGTCCTGTGCTTCAACTTGCTGAAGGCTGGACTGTGGAAATTCCCGTTGAAGTACATAAAACACTCGATGACCGCACTAACAAAACCTGGCCAACAACATGGTTTGCGCCACGCTTAACCGGCGAAGGCAATTTCAAAGATGTTTATTCCGTAATGAACAATTGGGGAGCAAATCACGGTGCATTCAGCTATGGTCATATCGGCGCCGATCTGATTACGCTTGCTTCCATGCTGCGAATACCGGTTTGTATGCACAATGTTGATGGCGAAAAGATTTTCCGCCCGAGCGCATGGGCTGCTTTCGGTATGGACACTGAAGGTTCTGATTATCGCGCTTGTGCAACTTATGGTGCGTTGTATAAGTAAAACCCCCAACACCTAAAGGGGAGTGGTATAAATACAATTCATTTTCATTTATAATTATTGTCCTGATTTGAAGGCTGACAATTCAGATTGTAGCCTTCAAATCTTTTTTTTATATTTGTGGATAATATTTGTTCAGTAAATGAATTGTTTTAATGAGTGGAATTAGTTCTTGGTTTTGAAATCCCAACGTTCAATTTTCTGGTACACCGATTAAAGAATTAATAAAGTAAAACCAATTTCAATAATAATTGAATATTATGCAACAGTCTGATTTACTTTCGGAATTCAACAATATAATTAATATTGACAACAGGTTAAACTTTGGCTTAACGGTGAACTCTGTGGGTTATAAAAAAATTCTTCCCGACGAGAAAATTACTCCAACCGAGAAGGGGAAAAATCTCAAATTTCACTTTAAAAAAGGCAGAATATCCGATGAGTTTAAGCTTATTTATATTACTAGTGGTAAGGGAATTATTCATTTTGAAAATTCGGTTGATACTGAAATTGCAAAAGGCAAAATTTTGATTATCAAGCCTCAGCAAAAATACGAATACTACCACATCAACAAAACCGAATGGAAGGAATATTTTATCCGTTTCGAAGCTAATTCAATGTATTATCATCTGATAAATTCATTGTTTGGCGAAGGCCGACAGGTAATTGATGTAGGCTTTAACGAAGAGTTAATCAGATTGCTGCAAAGAGCAATTGATGTGGTTAAAAACAAATTGGAACATACGCAGGTATATTTGTCAGGCATGTTGTTACACATATTGGGTTTGATAATTTCCGAATCGAAAAACGTGGCAATTTCAAAGAGGGAAATACAAGCAATTGAGCAGGCAAAAGTAATTATGAACGAAAATGTTCTAACTGAAATTAGCCTGCAGGAAATAGCATCGTGTTTGAACATGAGTTATACTACTTTCAGAAAAAATTTCAAAAAATATGCTGATATCTCGCCTGCTAAATACTTAAACGAACTCCGTCTGAACAAAGCCAAACAACTTTTAACCGAAACAACCGACTCAATTAAAGAGATAGCCTACAAACTTCAGTTTACATCTGTGGAGCATTTTGGAACTGTATTTAAAAAAGTAACAGGAATGACTCCGCGAGATTTCAGATATGCTAAAAGCGCCACTGAAAACGAAAATTAAATTACTATCAAAAAAACTTACAATTTCTTTCTCACCACAATTAGTGCATTCATTTTTTAAACATGAAATGGGTACATTGATTTATATTTGCCGTCAGTTAATAAATATTTTTTTTATGATACTGATTAAATTCCATGTTCTAACTATTGTTTCCCTTATACTTTTTTATGCATGTTCGGCGCCAAAACCGGAAAATTCAGCCATTATTGAAATTATAGATGCAGATAGTACTATTTCGTTTTTAGAATTACAAGATTTAACTAATGGTATTAAAGTTGATAACGGCAATGTTTATCGCTGGAAAAATCATTGGATAATATATTCTGATGCTTCTCTTGTTTCAAAACTATCAGAAGAAATCGAAAAAGTATTTCCTACAGCAAAATTAAAATTGTACAATTTGCCCTTTTATAATTTCAACCGCGAAAAACTGACCGGAGAAAAACCTGCAAAAGAATGGGAGCACATTATCATGACTGCCAATTTGGTAAATGACATCATCTTGCAAAACGAATACATGGAATATCACCGCACACAATTTGAGAAATGGCCCGAAATATCAAAAGGGTTTATCAATGCTGATTTTCAGCAATTGCTCGTTTTCAGAAACGGGCGTCAACTGATGCTTGTTATCAGCATTCCGAAAGGAAAAACGTTAGAAGAGCTGAATCCGAAAACCACCGAAAATAACCCACGTGTAGATGAGTGGAACAAAATAATGGCGAAATATCAGGAAGGAATTGAAGATGCACCGCAAGAAACAACGTGGGTGATGTTTAGCAAGAATCGCTGATATTTATGCTATGAATGACATTCGCTACGCTGATATTTGCTCCCTACGATTGCGTCATTTGTCCTTCGGATGTTATTTGCCCTCGGCGATACTTTTTGAAAATGATTTTAAAATATTTGCATTGAGTTGAAAGAGTCTTTACTCTTTATTCTTTGCTCATTGTTCTAATAATATGCAACAAACAAACTACCAGCTTTTTGACTTTTTAGATTTCAGTCCGGAGTTGAACGAAGGCGACCGGCTTTGGCGGGCATGCCTGCCAACTGATATTAAGGAAAACAATGGTGATATTTTGGTAACCATTCCCTTTCAGCAACAAAATAATTCCAACGAAATATTACCCGATTTTTCCGTTCCGTACAAAGAATTTATTTTGCGTATTCAGGCTATGACCGAAAAAATTCTGCGGGTTTCGCTGGCCTTTGCAGGCGAAATTCAGGAAACTTCCGAAATGCTGGAGTTGGACAGCAGACTTAAAAAACAAGCGCTACATTTTGAAAAAGAAGAAGAAAGATGGCTCGTTTTAGATCAAACCGGCAACAAAAAAGCTGTTTTTAGTTTTGCCAAAGCAAAAACCGACTGGTGGAGCGATTTATTACCTGCTCCTGCCGAAACTTTCTTTTTGAGTTTATTTCCTGATGGAAAAAAAGAAGTGGCATTGTCGGCTTACGACATGTTCTCCCCTACCCGTCACGATGCTTTTGCACTGGCCTATATTGAACGAAATGGCGAAGTGAATCGCACGACATTCTCGTTTCAGGCCAAACCCGATGAATGTTTTTACGGAACGGGCGAACGATTTGCCAAAATGGATTTATCGGGAAAAACCTTCCAG
Source organism: uncultured Paludibacter sp. (assembly GCA_964405245.1). Lineage (GTDB taxonomy): Bacteria > Bacteroidota > Bacteroidia > Bacteroidales > Paludibacteraceae > Paludibacter. The sequence goes on along the minus strand of CAYONE010000064.1, from coordinate 12,699 downwards.
CTTCGCAATCAGGACGGGCAAGGTGTGAACAACCGTCGTACCTACAAAAATATTCCCTTTTATCTTTCTTCTGAAAATTACGGGGTTTTTGTGCATACTACTGCTTTTGCCAAATTTTCTTTGGCCGATCATTCTACCCGTTCGGCTCAAGTGTTGGTAGAAGAACCGATGGTTGATTTTTTTGTGATTGGCGGTGAAAATCCGGAACAAATTCTGTTCGGTTATCGACAACTTACAGGCTTTCCCACCATGCCTCCACTGTGGAGTTTTGGTATGTGGATGAGCCGTATGACCTATTTTTCGGCAGACGAAGTGAACGAAATTTGCGACCGTATGCGTGCCGAAGATTTCCCCTGCGATGTAATTCATCTCGATACCGGTTGGTTCGAAACCGACTGGCTCTGCGAATGGAAATTCAACGACGAGCGTTTCCCAAATCCACCGGAATTTATTAAAAATCTGAAAAATAAAGGCTATCGCGTAAGTTTGTGGCAGTTGCCTTACATTTCGTACAACGCTATTCAATACAAAGAAGCCGACGAAAACGAATATATCAGCAAAAGTGAGCGACTTATTTCCGGTTCATCGAACTTCAGTGTTCAGGATTTTGCAGGAACAATTGATTTGACCTACGATAAAGCCACCGAATGGTACAAAAATCTACTTCGCAACTTATTGGAAATGGGTGTGGTATGTATTAAAACCGATTTTGGCGAAGATATTCACCTTGATGCTGAATATCGAAATATGTCGCCCGAAAAACTGCATAATTTATATCCGCTTTTGTACCAAAAAGCTGCTTACGAAGTGACCAAAGAAGTTACCGGCGATGGCATTATTTGGGCGCGTGCAGGTTGGGCTGGCTGTCAGCGCTACCCCTTGCATTGGGGAGGCGACTCCGCTTGCTCGTGGGACGGATTGGCCGGTTCGCTCAAAGGCGGATTGCAACTCGGGCTTTCAGGTTTTGCATTCTGGAGTCACGATGTGCCTGGTTTTCATGGCGTACCCAACTTTATGAATTCGGTGCTACCTGAAGATATTTACGTGCGCTGGACCCAGTTTGGCGTTTTCTCATCGCATCTGCGCTATCATGGTTCGCACAAACGCGAGCCCTGGCATTATCCAAACATCGTACCTATCATCCGTAAATGGCTGAAATTACGTTACCAACTCATTCCGTACATTTTGGAACAAAGCGAAAAAGCCACCAAAACCGGTTTTCCTGTACTTCGTGCATTGATTTTGCATCATCCAAACGATAAAACCTGCCGACATATTGACGATCAGTATTATTTTGGCGATAATATGCTGGTAGCTCCTGTAATGAATTCCGAAAATAAACGCGATATTTATTTGCCCGAAGGAACGTGGGTGCATTTTTTCAGCAAAAAAGTTTTTGAAGGTGAAAAATGGTTACGAAATGTGGAAGTGCCGTTGGACGAAATGCCGGTATTTTTAAAACAAGGGGCAGAAATACCAATGTATTTGGAAGATGTGAATTGCACGGATGAAATGGATATGAGTAAAGTCGTTAAGATAAAATTTCCGCCCCCCAAACCCCCTGAAGGGGGAGTAAGAACGCCTAACCTCAGCCAAAACCGATAAACCTAAAAGAGAATATGAAAGTGAAAATTAAAATTATTGAAATGAAAGAATTGTAAGAGAAAATGAATAATTTAGAAAACAAAAGTAATATTAATTCCCCATTTAGGGGGTTAGGGGGCAGTTCTTCTGGGTCGGGGGGTAGTTGGAAAACTAATTTCTCCGAAACCAAAAAACATTACACCGATTGGTGGAATGGAAAAGGAATTGTGCTAACCATGTGGGAACACCTTTGTAAAGAAGGCGCTCCCTACGAAAATATCCTGCCACCACCACCACACAAGGATTTGAATCAGTTGTGGTTCGATGCCGACTGGCGTGCACAACAACTGCACTACTCCTTGAGTCGTAATTCGTACATGGCTGATATTTTGCCGGTTGCCAACACGCAATTGGGTCCGGGTTCGTTGGCAGCAATTTTAGGCTCACCACTCGAAGGACGTGAGGATACCATCTGGATTCACGATAAACCTGGTTTCGATGGACAAATCATATTTGATGAAAAAGGATGGAAACTGCACGAGGATTTACTCAGGAAATGTGTAGCCAATGCTGAGGGCAAATACATGGTGGGTTGCCCCGATTTGGTGGAAGGATTGGATGTATTGGCCAGTCTGAAAGGTTCGGATAATGTGCTGATGGATTTAATTATGGATCCTGACGGCACACTGGAGCAGTTGCAAAAAATCAATGATGTCTATTTCGATGTTTTCAAACGGATTTATGATATTATCAACGTAAACGGCGAAATGGCGTTCTGCTATTTCTCTTTGTGGGCGCCGGGAACAGTATCAAAACTGCAAGTGGATTTGTCCATAATGATTTCGGAAGACGATTACCGCACTTTCTGTCTGCCATTTTTGCGTGAGCAAACCGAAAAAATTGATTATACGCTGTATCATTTGGACGGTGTTGATGCCATTCGCCATTTGGATGCTATTCTGGAACTTGAGAAACTGAATGCCATTCAATGGACGCCAGGCTACGGACAACCTCAGGGTGGCGACCCAAAATGGCACGATTTGTACAAAAAAATTATTGCTAGCAGAAAATCGGTTATGGCCAACTGGGTCACTTTGGATGAACTGGAACCACTGCTGGATAACGTGGGCAATCAGGGAATGCATATCAACGTAGATTTCAAAACGGAAAAGGACATTGAACAAGCATTGAAAATTGTTGAGCGGTATCGTTAATACTTCACGCGTTATTTGGCTACGCCGTTATTTACACTTTGTGTGTTATTGGTAGTTATTAGTACTTTGCATATTATTAATTTTTATTTGCCCTTCGGGCGTTATTTTTTTTGAATACAAACTTAATCTAATTCAAGTTCCCTCTCCTTTGGAGAGGGTTATAGAGAGGTCACATGAAAGAACTAATAAACTTATCGACACTTGACATTATTGTCATAATGATTTACATAGTTGTTCTCATTGCCATTGCTGCATGGGCAAGTTATGGCAAAAAAAACAAAAGCGACAATCTTTTTCTTGCCAACAAAAGTTTGGGTTGGTTTGCTATTGGCCTTACCATGTGGGGAACCAACGTAGGACCTTCCATGCTTATTGCCAACGCAAGTAGTGGTTATGAAAGTGGGATTGTAGCTGGAAATTTTTCGTGGTACGCTTTCCCGTTCATTTTAATGCTTGCCTTTGTTTTTGCTCCGCGTTATTTAGGTGCTAAAGTTACTACACTACCCGAATATATGGGAAAGCGTTTTGGCGATAATACCCGAAAATATATTGCATGGTACACTATGATTACCATTATAATTTCGTGGCTCGGACTTACATTATTTTCAGGAGGCGTGTTTATGGCACAAATTCTCGATTTGCCGTTATGGTTGTGTATTATGATTCTGGTGGCTGTTTCTGCCGCATTTGCTATGGCAGGCGGTTTAAAAGCCATTGCCTTTACCAATGTTTATCAAATGCTGTTATTAATAGGGGTCTCAATTTTATTAGTAGTAATGGCAGTAATCAAAGTTGGGGGTATTTCCGAAATTATAAATTCAACTCCTGTCAGCTACTGGAAAATGTTTCAACCTCTGAGCGACCCCAATTTCCCATGGTTGGCAATAGTTTTAGGGTACCCTATTATGGGAGTTTGGTTCTGGTGTACCGATCAATCGATGGTACAATCGGTATTGGGAGCAAAAAACCTGAAAAACGGACAATTAGGCGCCAACTTCGTGGCATGGCTCAAGTTAATTGATATTCCTCTTTTTATTATTCCGGGAATATTAGCATTTATTTTATTACCAAATCTCACAAATTCAACCGATGCTTATCTGAAGTTAGTTGAATCTGTTTTTCCTTCGGGATTAATCGGTTTGGTAATTGTTGTAATGATGGCGGCATTAATTAGTACCATTGGTTCTGCGCTCAATTCGTTGAGTACAGTTTTTACCATGGATATTTTTGTGAAACATTATCGTCCGAATGCAGATAATAAACAGATTAAACAAATTGGAAGAATAGTTGTGTTGATTGGAGCTTTTATTTCAATATTTCTGGCAGTTGGAATTACTTTTATTCAAGGGTTGAGTTTCTTCAATATTTTTCAGTCGGTACTCGGTTTCATTGCTCCACCCATGTCGGTAGCATTTCTTTTTGCTGTGTTATGGAAAAAAACTTCGGTAAAAGCAATAAATTTAACGCTCTCACTGGGAACGGTTTTCAGTATCGGTACAGGAATATTATATTACAACAATTTAATTTTTAAAGGACTTCATTTTCTGTATATTTCATTTATTATTTTTGTTGTGCTTGCAACATTCGTTTTTGTTTTTAGTTTAACTGACAAACAAAATGTGTCAGTTACGAAGCTCAATTATCAGCCAATAAAAATTGAAAACAAAGTGAAAGTTGCATGGGGTTTTTTAATTTTGATAATGGCGGGGTTGTATTTGTTCTTTAATTAAACCTCTCCCCAAAGGGGAGGTAGAAGTGCGTAAAAAAGATTAAAGATGTTCATAAGCAGTTTAATTTGTTGAATTTAAATAAAATAGTAAATGGTAACTGTTCAAATGGTAAATAAAATAATGTCACACCGTGAACGTTTTTTTGCAACTATCACGCACCAACCTGTCGACCGACCGGCATCATGGCTCGGATTACCTGTTCCCTCAGCTGAACCGGAATTGTTCCGCTATTTCGGAGTGCAATCCGTAGAAGAAATGAAAAAAATCATCGACGATGATATTTTCCCGATAGAAGTGCCGTACAATTTTCCGCCTTCCAATCATATTGCCTGCGCGTTTAAATTTGCCAAAACTGCACACGATGATAAACCTGACGAACGAACTCTGACTGCACCGGGCTTTTTCGAGGATTATGACGACCCGGCTGATGTGGATAAATTTACGTGGCCAGACCCTGCATTGTATCTTGATGTGGAAGAATCCAAACGAAGAGTGATGGCAATTAATCCGGATTATATTCGGATGGGTGTGATGTGGAGTGCTCATTTTCAGGATGCCTGTGCAGCTTTTGGGATGGAAAAAGCGTTGATGGTGATGTTGGTGAATCCCGAAATGTTTAAAGCAGTGATTAATAAAATCACCGATTTTTACCTGAAAGCAAATGAAATTTTCTATGAAGCCACCAAAGGTTATTTAGATGCAGTGCTGATTGGAAACGACTTTGGTAGTCAGTGCGGATTGATGGTTGACCCGTATTCCATTCGCGAATTAGTCTTTCCCGGAACAAAATTATTGATAGATCAGGCAAAAAGTTATGGACTAAAAGTGATTCATCATTCCTGCGGGTCCATTTTTCCTATTATAAACGACCTGATGGAAATGGGGGTGGATGCTATTCACCCAATTCAGGCATTGGCTCAGGATATGGATGCCAATACGTTGAAAAATAATTTTGATGGAAAAGCCGTTTTTTGCGGAGGCGTGGATGCACAGCATTTATTAGTAAACGGAACTCCCGAACAGGTAGCTGCCAAAGTAAAAGAGCTGAAAACACTTTTCCCGACAGGCTTAATCATTTCACCAAGTCATGAAGCCATTTTACCGGATATTCCGCCCGCCAATGTGGAGGCATTGTTTAAAGCACTTGCCCCCTAAAGGGGGTAAAAGAGAAAGAACTCATAAAACATAAAGGGGAACAAGAGAAATTAGAATTAATAATTAAAGGGTAAAGTATGACAAACATAGAAACCAATAGTAATATTTATTCCCCCTTTAGGGGGGTAGGGGGCAGGTCATGATGCGTTTCGGACAAACAATATTACTCAAACCCGAAGGAGCTGATGCGTATGTGAAATATCATGCGGATACCTGGCCGGGAGTTTTGAAAATGATTAAAGAATGTAATATTCAAAATTACAGCATTTTTAAAAAGGATTTATTGCTTTTTGCTTATTTTGAATATGTAGGAAATGATTTTGATGCAGATATGGCCAAAATGGCTGCCGACCCGGAAACACAACGATGGTGGGATATAGTAAAACCATTGATGCAACCCATGGAAAACAGAAATGCAGGTGAGTTTTGGGCGGATATGGAGGAGATATTTCACCTCTCCCCAGTCCTCTCCGAAGGAGAGGGAGACTGCAAAACTCAAATTTAGTGCAATCAGGAAGATTTAAAGAAATAGAAATATGAATTACAGAGTTTAATATAAATTTCAAAGATTGAGCAAACAGGAAAATTATTAAATAGACAATTTAACACACTTCAATTAGCCAAAAAACATCATTTAACGCAATTTTCCCCTCCTTTGGAGGGGGTTTAGGGGGAGGTTTATGAATTCAAATCCAATTCTCGGAACATTATTTCACGCGGTGGGCGGAGCATCTGCTTCGACCTGTTATTTACCTGCGCAAAAAACCAAACAATGGTCGTGGGGTACTTTTTGGCTGGTACAGTCTGCGTTTGCATGGCTTATTATGCCATTACTTGTTGGCTGGCTTTCAGTGCCAGATTTCTTCGAGATTCTACGAAACTCCCCATCGAGTGCATTTTGGGGTGCATTTGTTCTGGGAGCCGTATATGGTTTTGGTGGCATGTCGTTTGGTTTTGCCATTCAGCATATCGGATATTCGCTTACCTATTCCATCAGCATTGGTCTTTCGGCAATTTTAGGAACGATGACACCCTTATTGTTGCACGGGACTGTAACAGAGTATTTTTCCCGTCCTGGAAGTGGTATCGTTCTGATCGGAATGATTATCGCTATTTTTGGTATCTTTTTCGTAGGATTGGCAGGTTTTTATAAAGAAAAAGATTTGGGTGAGATGAAAAAATCAGCCCATTTCAACATGAAAACCGGACTTACACTGGCAATTATCGGCGGTTTACTATCGGCGGTTTTCAATATATCACTTGAAACCGGTCAGCCAATTGCAGATTTAGCAGCGCAACACGGTGCAGGCGAATTTGAAGGAAATGCCAAGTTAGTGGTTTCCACAGCCGGCTGTTTTGTTGTGAATCTGATTTGGTTTGTGGTAGCAGGTATCCGAAATAAAACGCTGAAAGAATTTACATCAGCAAGCGGAATTTCACTCAATACAAGGATTAAAAACTCGCTTTGGTCAATGCTTGCCGGCACGCTTTGGTGCGGACAATTTTTCTTCTACGGATTGGGACATGTGCGAATGGGAAATTTTCAGTTTATCAGTTGGGTGTTGCACATGTCGATGCTGATATTTTTCAGTTACGGTGTTGGGCTTCTGATGAAAGAATGGAAGCAGGTCTCCAAGAGAACTTTTCACATTTTGATCCTCGCCCTATTACTTTTATTTATTTCATCCGTCATAATATCGTTTGGAAGTTATTTTGGAGAACAAATATTGGTAAAGTAGCATATCAATCACGAAAATCAAATAGAAAAATTTTATGAGCTTAGAATTATTGGAAAAACTGTCCGAATGTGTGGAATTCGGAAAAATCAATCTGGCTTCGCCATATCCACCACAAATGAAAGGTCAACCGGGTGCTGATGAAATTACTAAAGATGCATTGGATGCAGGAGTAGCTCCGGCTGATATTCTGAACGAAGCATTGATTTCTGCCATGAACAGAGTAGGACAAAAATTTACTGAAAACAAAATTTTTGTTCCTCAAATGTTATTATCCGCTAAAGCCATGAGTGCATCCATGCAACATTTAAAACCATTTTTTGCTTCGGGAGCCGTTCAGCGTAAAGGTAAATTTATTATCGGAACCGTATTTGGCGACTTACACGATATTGGTAAAAACCTTTTCAGTATGATGGTGGAAGGTGCTGGATGGGAAGTTATAGATTTGGGCATCGATGTAAAAACCGAAAAATTTGTAGAAACAGTTCAACTAAACCCCGGCGCTGTCGTGGGAATTTCGGCATTGCTAACAACCACCATGGTGAATATGAAACCGGTGATTGAAGCCATTAAAACTGTATCACCTAACACTAAGGTTATAGTGGGAGGTGCACCACTTTCGGCTGATTTTGCTGCACAAATTGGCGCCGATGGTTACGGGAAAAACCCGCAGGAAGGAATTGTTTGGTTGGATAAAATATCGGCTTAAAAACTTACCCTAAAAATCTGCCCCCTAACCCCGTTCGGCTGAGCTCACGTCGAAGCCTAAAGGGGGAATATGAAATATTACTCCAACCTCATAACGGGAGAAAGAGATAATATTATTGATAATTTTAAAAAGAATTAGATATTGAATGGAAAACAAAGATAATGTTGAAAACAATGGTAATTTCTGTCCCCCCTTTAGGCTTCGACGTGAGCTCAGCCGAACGGGGTTAGGGGGCATGCCAATTATGACTCATCCCGGAATTGAGGCTTTAGGTTACACTGTAAAGCAGGCGGTTTCTGATGGTCGGGTTCATTTTGAAGCTATTAAATATCTGACAGAAAAGTATGATACTGTAGCAGCAACTTCCATTATGGATTTAACTGTGGAAGCTGAAGCTTTTGGCGCATCGGTTAATTTGCCCGAGCACGAAATTCCGACAGTTACAGGACGTTTGGTTTCAACTGCCGAAGAAGTAGATGCTTTGAAAGTTCCGTCATTATCAGCAGGTAGAATTCCACAATACTTACTGGCAAATAAACTCGCAGCTGAAAATATTTCCAACAAACCGATATTTTCGGGTTGTATCGGTCCGTTTTCGCTGGCTGGCAGATTGTACGATATGTCCGAAATCATGGTTGCAATTTACATTGAGCCTGATGTAATTCAAAATCTTTTACAGAAATGTACCGATTTTCTGATTGATTATTGTGCCGCGCTTAAAGCCACAGGTACAGCCGGAGTTATTATGGCTGAACCCGCTGCAGGATTATTATCGAATCACGATTGCTACGACTTTTCTACTGTTTTTGTGAAACAGATTGTGGAAGAAGTGCAGGACGAGACCTTTTCGGTTATACTTCATAATTGTGGAAACACAGGGCAATGCACACCAGCTATGATTGCCAGTAAAGCTCACGGATTGCATTTTGGCAATGCTATAGATATTGCTGAAGTTTTAAAACTTGTTCCACATGATACTTTAGTGTTGGGCAATCTTGATCCTGTGGGAGTTTTCAAACAAGGAATGCCAGAAACAATAAAAGAAGCAGTAAATAATTTAATGACTAAAGCGATAAACTATCCGAATTTTATTATTTCAAGCGGATGCGATTTACCACCTTTTGTTCCGGAAGAAAATATTGAGGCTTTTTTTGAAGCCGTAAAAACTTTTCAGTAAATTTTTGAAAATATTAATGTAAGGGACAAGCGACTTCCAAGTCGCTTGAATTATTTCCAACAAGCGACTCGGAAGTCGCTTGTCCCATGAAATTATTGTTATTCATGTGATAAAAAATTAAAAAATAGTTTTTTTTTATTGGATTGATTACATATTTTTTTTCTTATCGTCTGAATACTATTAAAAACAAAAATCAATACTCATTAAAAATTTTAAAATCATGAAAAAACTATTACTTACTTCACTGTTAAGTGTTTTAATTTTTGGAAGTGCGTTTGCACAGTTCGGTTTTACTACGAATACTAATATTGGAATGACTTATTCTAATAAAAATGCATCTGATAAAGATACTTTACTTGTTCACTTTAATACCGCATTAGCAAATAGTTCATGGAATTATACAACAGCACCTGCTTATTCAGTGAGCTTTATTAAATGTCAAACACAGAGAGGAATTCAGGTAATGGGTTACCTTGATGCAGTTACAACTTCAGAATACAGAATTGGAAATTCAGATTTAAGAAACTGGGGCGATCGTCGTAATCCTATCCATGTAGCAAGTATCGATTCTTTAAAAGCAATACTAATGAAATCACCGGGTGCAGCAAGTGGTGGCAATACCAGCGACTCTATTGCCCGTCCTGCACAATGCTTAATTGACGTTGCACCAGGAAATCAGGTATTGAGTATGTACCCAGGTAAAGTTAAACGTCAGGAATATTGGTTCCAATATGACTTTAGTGGAAAATCTGTAATTGATGATATTCAGTTTGAAATTGGTACTCTTGATGCAGGTACAACTGGCAAAACAGCCATATATTCACTTTCTGTAGCTACAGGTTCAACTTCGAATGTAGTATTTTCAAAGGCGGATTTCTATGTAACTGGTTCAGGAACAACAACTGTAAAACTTGCTGAAACCATGGGAACAACTCCATCCGCTTTTTCTAATCAAAAGGTTTATATTAAAATAAATACTCTTGGCACTTCAAATACATCTGATATAGTTGATGGTGTTGCTCATGCGGTTGATGCAAGCAATGTACCTGTAGCTTTTGATCCTCAGATATTTGTTGATAATCTATGGGTAACTTTTGGAGCTGCATCATGGACATATCCTACAGGTGTAGTTACTAATGCGGTACTTAATCACAATAATGGTTCGCCTGAAGTTACAACAAGTGATGATAGATCTGGTGGTGATGCAGTAAAGATTATTGCAGGTTTTGATCAACCCATAAAAATGTATTTTTCGAGTGTTGACAGAGTTGGTTCTATAGTTATTACAGAATCAAATGATGGAGGAGGTCATGCATCTGGATTCAGCTTTTCGGAAACAGGAGCGATAAAACAAAAAGATGGATTAGGAAATTACACAATAGATGTTCCTTATACGTGGGCTGTTGATGCTGGAACAGGTAAATACACATTAACTGTTCCCGCTCCTGTTTCTGGTTCAGGTTCAGTAAACAATGATATTGAAATTACAATGATTGCAAATTTAACAGTTGGTTCATCGAGATTTATTCGTCTTGAATTAAACAATGGATTACGTTTCTGGTATAATGTAGCTGCTGATGCTCCAACAGCTAACAATGTGATTGACCTTGATAAACCTCAAATATGGTCAACTCAAAGCAGTATTTTTGTAGCGAATGCCAATAATGATGTTCAGATTTTCAATGTAGCCGGACAAAAGATAAAAGTTGCCACAGCCAAAGAAGCTGAAAGTGGAATTTCAGTACAATCAGGTATTTATGTAATCAGAACCGGTGCCACGGTTCAAAAAGTTATTGTTGAATAAACATCATAAAAATGTTAAATAAAAAATGCTTCGGAATAAAACCGAAGCATTTTTTTATCCGTCAGACCGATAACCGGTCAGACGGGCATGGAAATGGAACACTTAAATTTTATCGTATATTTGCATATTATTCAGGCTGATGGGTTCTCATTTTTTCAACCTTGAAAGGTGCAAGTACCCTGTCGGGTTGAATTTTGCTTGGTTTTGCGCCTGCGCCTTATTTCTTAATTCTACAAATTTTCTATTATCTGATGCCAAATTTTAAATCATTTCATTTCACATTTACCGAAATTGCTCCTACAATACAGGATACGCTTGAGTTTTTGAAGTCAACCGACCTTGAAGAAGAACATCCTGCTGTTATTTTTATCCGTGATATTTTTGAAGAATTATATTTCGATACCGGAATAACCGGTGGTTACATCATTAAAAATATTGATGAACTGAATGTCAAACAGGGAATTTTACGAATTGAAAACTTTAAGCTCGAATTAGGTCGTCAGGTATGCGGATACATAAGGGAATCAACGCAGATTGCATTGTTTCTTTGTACTGCCGGTGAGGATTTTACCCGCATGACAAATCAATTGAACGAACAGGGCGATATTATGGAAGCTTACATACTTGATGCCATAGGTTCATTGACTGTGGAAAACGCAATGGATAAAATACAGGAGCAATTAAAAATTGAAATGACTGCAAATGGAATGAAAATTTCCAACCGTTACAGTCCGGGTTATTGCAACTGGCATTTATCCGACCAAAAACCACTTTTTGAACTGATAGGAGAAAACTCAACCAACATTCAGTTAAGCGACTCATGTTTGATGACTCCCCGAAAATCGGTCAGCGGAATTATCGGAATAGGGCAACAACTGAAACATCACCATTATGGTTGTGCAGTGTGTAATAATACGACCTGCATTTACAGGAAAATTCTTAATAAATGATTATTTAATTTTGATGAAGAAATTTTTGGGAATAGGATATCTCATTTAAACTTCATTGATTTATTTATTCTCTATTCAAACTATACTTTAAGGAATTCAATTATTTTTTAATAACCGATTACAAAAAGTAAATAATGCCGTCTTTTTTAAACTTATAGCAAAATGTTCACGCTATAAGATTATTACATTATATTTACAAAATAACTGAGACATCTAATTACAAAGTATAAATTTCATTCATAAACATTTTATGCATCCCCAACAAAAAACCAGGTTTCTGAATCAACATTTATTCAGATTCCTTTGCGCTTTAGTTATTTTCTTGTCGCAACTTTTTTTATTTTCATATCAACTGAATGCACAGAATCAAAACTCTGTCATTACTATTAAAGGTAAAGTTTTAGATGAGAAAAAAGAACCTGTGATTGGTGCCACAATATTAGTTGAAGGTACTTCCAATGGTACTGTAACAGATATCGATGGCAATTTCAACTTAAAAGGGGCTTCCAATGCCACTCTAATTATTTCTTATGTTGGATATGCCACTCAAAAAGTAAAAGCCCAGCCATCTTTGGTTGTTACACTGAGCGAAGAAGGAGAAAAGCTTGAAGAAGTAGTTGTAGTTGGTTATGGAACAGTA
>CAYONE010000063.1:0-26065 GCA_964405245.1 uncultured Paludibacter sp. | reverse complement strand
TATTTACACAAAGTTACACAAAGAAATAAATAGCACCTCAAAAAAAGAAATAACCTAAAAAACTATATTCAGATTCAATTTTTTCTTATAAAGCAGAATATGATTAACGCAATAATTTCTCAATATCTTTTTTCATTGACTCCGGTTTTAAAATTGGAGAAACTCTCTTGTATGGCTTACCGTTTTTATCAATTATAAATTTGGTAAAATTCCATTTTATTTCACTTCCCGGAAAACCTTTCAATTCATTTTTCAGGAATTTATAAATGGGATGTGCATTGTTGCCGTTAACATCAATTTTTGAAAACATTGGAAAAGTAACACCATAATTAATAAGACATCCTTCAGCTATTTCCTTTTCACCTCCCGGTTCCTGATTTGCAAATTGATTGCATGGAAAACCAAGAATAACTAACCCTTTATTTTTATAATCGCGATAAAGTTGCTCCAAACCTTCGTACTGAGGAGTTAATCCACATTTACTGGCTGTATTTACCACTATAACCACTTTTCCCTTGTAAGCATCCATGCTAATTTCTTTCCCTTGTAACGAAAGCGCTTTAAAATCATAAAAGTTCTGTATCATTTTATTTTTGTTTATAAGTTTATAATTTATATCGTTTGCGATACAAAATTACATATATTATATCGCACGCGATTTATTTAAAAATAATATTTATAAATAATTCACTTTTTAAAAGAATTAGAAGAGCTGTAACACTCTTTTATGTTTTATACCTAATAAAAATTGAAGGATTATTTACTTAAAGATGTCAAAATTGCGGGATACAGTTCGTTCTTAACCCATTTAAATTCAGGTTCAATTTGCAGAACTAATTCAAATATTTGTTTAGCCTCAGTAAGATTTCCAACTTTCTCGTAACTACGACCTAAAAATATAAGTGTATAAAGATACATCCAGTTGTCAGTAGTTTGCTTTGTGTGTTCCATAATAAAGCAAGCTGTATGAAGTAACTTAATTGTTTCAAGTTTATTACCACCAAAAACAGGTGGTAAAAAATATAAAGCGCTTGCCTTATTAATAACAGCTATCAGATTTTTTTTATCCATATCGTAAGCCTTATAAATTATCGAAAGTCCTTCTAAGGCTGTAGCCAGGTATTTAATTCTATTGGTAGCTACCCTAAAACCATAAAAAGCGCCTTTGTAAGATAAGGCTGTAACATTAGAAGGTTGTACGGCAAGAATTTCATTGATAAGAACTTCAGCTTTATGGATATATATGAAAACAGCTTCAAAATCTTTCACTTCAATTAAGTGACCAGTGTAGCAAAAATAAAGATTAATAAGTGCTAATTTTGAATCAACATCAGTCTGTTTTACGCGTTCGGCCGCTAACATTTCAGGCTTCCAACTCAACCATGTTCCATCAGCATAAGTTTTAACTAAACTACGATGATTAATGCTGAATACATTAAGTTGAATTAACACTAAACTAAATATTAAAATAACCCTTATGGAAAGTTTAGGCAACACTTATTAGATTTATAGGTAGTTAATAATTGGACTAACAAAACTATAAAAAAATTTCTGAATTGAAAAAAACAGGTAAAAATTTTTGATGTTTCGGACTCACTGAACATTTTTAATAAAAATTTGTTTAGACAATAATATTTAATTTCAGGGAAACTAAAGTAAATCAAAAGCATAGTATTTGTTTTATTATAAAAACAGTATGTTATATAAAATCAGAAAACAGTATTCACTTTCCGTGCTAACTGAAGAATTCGCCTCACAAAGTCCTATTGATCAGTTTAAAAAATGGCTGCACGAAGCCATTAATGCCCATGAAACTGAACCAACAGCAATGGTTTTATCAACAGTTGATAGCGACTCACGTCCACACTCACGTATGGTACTTCTGAAAGATTTAACGCATGATGGACTTGTTTTCTATACCAACTTAGAAAGTAATAAAGCAAACCAAATATCAAACAATCAACATGTTTCTCTTTTGTTTTTTTGGCAGAGTGTTGAAAGGCAGGTACGAATTACCGGTGTTATAAGTAAAGTTCCCGATGCAGTTTCTGATCACTACTTCTCTACACGACCAATAGAAAGTCAATTAGGTGCATGGGCATCGCCACAAAGCAAAATCATAAGCAGTTATGATGTTTTGAAAGAAAATTTAGAGAAATACCAAAAACTTTTTGGCGAAAAAATACCAAGACCTCCATTTTGGGGTGGTTTTCAAGTAATTCCCGATTCGTTTGAATTTTGGCAGGGACGCATTAACCGCCTTCACGACAGGCTTTACTATACAAAGACAGACTTCGAAAATTGGAGATTTGAACGATTAGCGCCTTAGGTGTTTATGAAGTTACGAATTACAATAGAATGTAGAATGTAAAATGAAAAAATGTAGAATGTAAAAATGTAGAATATAACTCTTTCTTGCTCAATTTCTTATAATCTCAACGCTATCAGGTGCAAGCAGGCCGACAGGTTCTTGCTAATTTCTTACTCTTACTCTCTCACTTTCAGCTTTACAAACTTTCAAACTTTATAAACTTCCTCACCCACTCACCAATCAACCGATTAACCATTCAACCAATCAACAAATCAAACAAAGCAAACAAAGCAAACAAAGCATATTAATTTTACTTAATAATTTAAGCAATGCTTAATTTATTAAGATACTTATTGTATTTTTGTACTCTAAAATAATGAAATTTTATCATGAACCGAATCGGAGAGAGAATTAAATACAAAAGAGAGTTACTCGGAATGCAATTGAACGATCTGGCTAAACGTGTTGGAATAAGTTCAAGCGCACTTTCACAAATAGAGAAAGCAAAGTCGCATCCTACAATTTTAACGCTAAAACTTATTGCCGAAAATCTTCGAACATCAGTTGGCGATTTAATTGGCGAAAATGAATCGTTAATGAATAATCCGGTTTTCAGGAAGGATGAAATAATAATTTCCGACAGAAACAGTTCCGGAACTGAAGTTTATGTGATTTCTCAGCAAGATGTTTCGAAGCAAATGGAAACATTATTTCTAAGATTTTTTAAAAATTCGGACAGCAATAATTTATTGGATAAATATAACGGTCAGATTTTCGCTTATTTACTGAATGGTGAAATTCAGTTTGAAATTGACAATAAAACTTATGTGGTTCAAGCAGGAGATACAATTTATTTTAATGCCCGCAGAAATTTCAGATTTGAAAATATCAATGCAGGAACAAGCGAAATGATTGTGGTTACTTTAACAGCAATGAAAAGTTAAAAATCATTATAAATTAATCCTTACTTAATTAATTAAGCATTAATTTACTATTTTTACATTGAAATTACTTTTTTGACGTTTTAGAAAGAAAATTGTTTAGTTAATATAATTTTTATGAGTCAGTTAATAACAAATTTGGAAAAAGCAGGTGTTACTGTACCTGTTGAATTGCTTGATGTATTAAATTCATGCAAAAATTATACAGTATTTAATTCAGTTGAAGAATTAAGAATAGCAGCACTTGGTGGGTCTGACAATAATTCTTACGAAGTGAAATACGATGTGCCCGGCAAGGGAGAATACACCGAAGCAATAATTCATAGAGTAAGCAATGGCGTTTCAGCAAATTATACCGATGCATATATGCGTCGTCGTGATCCGGATACAATGTCAATTGCCGACGATTTGCCAACCGATAAAGAAACATTCCGTGAACGTTTTGGTTATGAATTTTCAAGTTTGAAAAGTGAAACTTTCGGTTGGTTAAAAAGTCAGGAGTTAGCTGTATTTCTTTATTTTGCCGGTCGTGAAAACATTGGCGTAGGTGGGATAGCAGTTGCACCTGCTAATGCTGGATTTTTTGCAATGGGTTTAGCCATGTTGCAACAAATTATTTCTACAGATGAAATTCCTGCTGATTTTACCCTCGATTCCATAATTTACGTTGCACCAACATTCAGGCATACGCATTTCAATGGAAAACAAATAGTAGTACACAATCGTACGCAAGACAGGCATGAAATATTCTCATACAACCTCTATCCCGGTCCGAGTGCGAAAAAAGGATTGTACGGTGCATTGCTTACAAAAGGTGAAAGAGAAGGGTGGATAACAGCACATTGTTCAACGGTACAGGCAGTAAGTCCATACGATAATATTACAACTTTTATGCACGAAGGCGCTAGCGGTGGTGGAAAAAGTGAAATGTTACAGCATATTGTTCGTGAACCCAACGGACAGATAAAAATAGGTCAGAATTCAGTTACCGGCGAAAATCGTTTGATAAATCTTCCATTATTTTCTTCGTTTAATCCCGTAACTGATGACATGGCTTTGTGTCATCCTTCGTATCAAAATAATAATGGAAAACTTAGAGTACTCGATGCTGAAAATGCATGGTTTATCAGGGTTGACAGTGTAAATGAGTATGGCGATGATCCATTCCTCGAAAAAATTACGCTTAAGCCACCAAAACCACTGTTATTTTTGAATCTGAAATCTAACCCTGATTCTACAGTGTTGATTTGGGAACATACGGAAGATGAACCCGGCAAACCATGTCCAAATCCGAGAGTTATTCTTCCCCGTGAAATTGTACCTAATGTTATAGGACACCCTGTTTCGGTAGATATTAGAAGTTTTGGTGTGCGTACACCTCCAAGTTCAGCGGAAAAACCAAATTACGGAATTTTGGGTATGTTTCACATTCTCCCGCCTGCATTGGCATGGTTGTGGCGTTTAGTATCGCCACGTGGTCATGCCAACCCAAGTATTGTAGGAAGTACAGGTATGGGTTCAGAGGGAGTAGGTTCGTACTGGCCATTTGCTACTGGTAAAATGGTACAACATGCCAACATGTTACTTGAACAAATTATAAACACTCCGGCAACACGTTACACATTGGTTCCGAATCAGTACATTGGTGTTTGGAAAGTGGGATTTAAACCTCAATTACTTATGCGAGAATATTTAACCCGCAGAGGCAATGCACAATTACGCTCTGACCAGTATCAGGCTTCACATTGTCCGCTTTTAGGTTACGAATTGAATTATCTTACAATTGAAGGCGCAAAAATTCCTTCGCGCTTCCTCAAAGTTTACAAACAAGATGAAGTTGGAACTGATGGTTACGATAAAGGCGCAGAAATGCTTTACAATTTCTTTAAAACGGAACTACAGCAATATCTCGTACCTGAGCTTAACCCAAAAGGCAAAGAAATAATTGAAGCATGTTTAAATGGTGCAACTGTTGAAGAATATGAGAAATTACTGGTGTTAAGTTAATTTGAAAATTTGTCCCGAACGTTTTAAGGATTGAATATTCTGATTAACAAAATATTACGATGTTATCATTCGTCATTATATACTTAACATAACAATAATCCTATAAATTTATCAATAATTTCTTCATACCATTAAAATATAGTTACAAAAAAAACAGAACAGGATTTTTCCTTTTCTGTTTTTTTTATTGAAAAAATAAATTTACCAACTGTCAGTGCGAAAAGGTGAAGCGGGTAAACCATCACTATTGAAAAAATTTGGCTGTGCACTTTCGGTCCATGCAAATCGGACTGCTACGGGACTTTGAACTTTATCGGAATAAACAATAATTAATCTTCCTTTTATTATTGCATTTGCTGGATAGAATTTCCTGTCATTTCCGGCTATAGTAAAATATGTAAGCGGCTTGTTATCAATACTAACCAATCTTGAACCGGTATATTTAAATTTAAGAACGATTTTATTCTTCTTAATTTCCATTTTTTTGTATATCGGACCTGAATAAGCAATTTTTAAACCGTAATCTTTTGCCAAAGCCCATAACGATAAGCGTTTACCTACTTCCCACTTCTTTCCGGGATGAATATTTTCAAGATTATCAACAAGATCGGTTGTTACCACCATTCCTGTATATGGAATATCGAGACATTTTAATTGCGCTTCCCATGTATATGGCAACAAAAACTCGTCCTGCTTAAATGGAGTATTAGCAAGAGTAGAATATCTGAATGGGGCTATTTGCACAAAATAAAATGGTATTTTTGGGTCGTTCCATATTTTACGGTATGCATCGGTAAACATCTTGAACTTGTAAGTGTATCTTAAACTATCGTGAGCCATGCAATTTGATTCTCCCTGATACCAAAGAAAACCTTTCACAGAATATGGAATTATTGGCTTCATCAAATGTTCGAAACGGTCGCCGGGTCGTTCGGTATCCACAATAAAATCAGGCTCTTTAGCTTTTTGGCTATAAACAGGCGATTCTTGATAAGCCCAAAGAGGTGTCCAGTTTTCAATTTGAGTACCTGCCCATGCGTTAGAAATTATGCCAATCGGTACTTTAAGTTTTTCGGCAAGCTCTTTTGCAAAAAAATATCCGGGTGTGGCTACATACTTTAAAATAGTATCATTACTTACAGCCCAACCTTTGGTAGAAATATCTTCTTCAAACTTCTTTTCAACAAATAAAACTCTGATCAGTGGATTTCTTTGACTGTCTAATTCTTTACGTGCAACTTCATAATCAAGCGGTGTGAAAAGATAACGCGTTAATTTAATATCGAGAGGATAATCCATATTTGATTGTCCACATGCAATCCACACTTCACCAACAAGTATGTTCTCAAATTTCAAAGTATTATTGCCCGAAACAACTAATTGCTGAGGAATCGCATTTGCTTTCATTGGTTTTAATTTCACTGCCCAATTTCCCTCGGCATTTGCAGCTGTTGTTACTTTTTGTTTCCCGAACTGTATATTAATAACTTCTCCGACTGAAGCTTTGCCCCAAATATTTACCGCTTTACCCCTTTGAAAAACCATATTATCAGAAAACACTTTGGGCATGATAATATCAGCCTTCAAATGCAAAGCGTTAATCATCAAAAAACACATTAGAAACAATAATTGTAATTTCGGTTTCATTACATCAAAATACTAAAATCTTATTATTCTGTTTCCATCAAACTCAGCTATAATTTGCTTTCCGGAAAGAAATGCAGGAATTTCAGACCCGGTTTCAAAAATAATATAATTTATTTTCATCTCATGAATAAATGAAACAATTGTACTGTCGCGGGAAATATACTCACTCCTATTCCTTTGTCTTTCGGAGTATTTTTTTAATAAAGAATTATGTCGTTCATTGAATTTTGGCACTACTTTTTCGGGTATTTCGAAAGCTGATAAGCATAGCGGTGCATAATAACCATCGGGAGCTATATGCACAATTTCGTTTAAAGGTAGAATCATTCGTAACCTTGAAGCCGGAGTATCAAAATTTTCGGGAAGGCTATAATTTCTGAAATATCCGAAATTTTCAGGCTTTTTCTTATCAAATTCTTGTTTGAGTTTATTGTAAAAGATAATTTCATCGGGATTCGTCTTATTCACAGGATAAACTATGGTTTCGATATGAAATGCGCAAATTAATACCATACAAAGAATTATTCCATAAGTAATAAATTTGAAACGCTTATATTCTGAAATTTTATTTATTACAAATACAAAACCAATAAATGCGGTTATTCCAACAATAATAACATTATAATTTACAGCTAATTGAATACCATCAATATAAATAGCTGAAAATACACATGAAGTTAATGCTGAGAAAAATGCGCCTGTTAATACTAATACGAATAACTCAAAATATGAATTTGAAAGTTTCTTATCAAAAAGACGATATTTATTTAAGATAAACAGAATTATTACAATGGGAATAACTCGAATTATTGCATAAATCGATTCATAAATAAACACTTTAAGTGAGTGAACTATCGCATTATCATACAATTGAAGAAATTCAACTGATTTATCAGTATAAAAAGTTCTAATACCATAAAACAAAATCAAAAACACAAGAAAAAAAAGACATTGCCAGGTGTATTGATTGAAAATAGTATTCAATTTAAACTTTCTGATTTTAAACTCACTATACACTGAAAAGAAAAACAAACCGGAAAGCACTCCGGGAGCAACCAAAGTATTAAATGGCACTAAAAGCAATAAAATTGGAAAAGCCCTATAAAAACCACCCCTGTAATAATAAATTGCAAAAACTATAAAAAAGAGTGCAGTAATATAGAATTTTGGGTGTGATAATATTTGAAGTTTGTAAGAAAAAAAATTAGTCAATATCGGATTGAAAACAAGTAACAAAATTGAAAGAAAAAATGAAAGAATTTTTTTATTGAAAGTGAGCAACATAAACAACAAATACGCGCTCAGTATAACCATTGATAAAAGAAACGTATTTGTTATCAGCAATAAAATATACACGTGATTAGCGCTAAAAAGCTTTGCCCAAAAAGCTGTAAACCACATATCGCCATAATGATAAATAGTAGGCGCAGTATTCCGGGCAAACCAGCTCATACTTTCAACGCCTGATTTTAACAATCCGTTGGTAACATTGGCATACCAGTTAAAGTCATGAAAAATTTCGCCTCCGCTTCGTATAAAAAAGAAATAATAATGAAGCAGATAAATTAAAACAAATAAAGCGTAAACAATTAAAGTTGAAAGTATTTCGCGTTTGGAAATACCAACAAAAGGATTTTTTAATTTTAATTTATTCGTTAAAATGAAATAAATAACAAGAAAAAAAGAAAGAAGAAAAACAGAATCGCCACGGGTTATGAAAAGTGCAAAAATAGTTATATAAGCGATAAAACCAGTGAACAATGAGTTGAAAACAAAATTCAAATTGTTGTTCTCGTTGTTTTTATTTTTAAATGCCAAATAAAATGTTCGTCCAAAAATAAAAGTTGCAAAATATACAACAGTAATAATTATAAAATACAGAATAATATTGGGATTAAAAACATCAGAGTGCATCGGTACAAGATTTTAAAAAACAATTTGAAACGATAAGAGGCTGCCCTAATATGGACAACCTCTTCAATTTAAAGCTTAGGATAAATTATCCTTTGATAGCTGCCTGAGCTGCTGCCAAACGTGCGATTGGCACACGGAAAGGAGAGCAACTTACATAATTCAAACCTGAACGGTGACAGAATTCAACTGACGATGGTTCGCCTCCATGTTCGCCGCAAATTCCAACTTTGAGATTTGGTTTTGTTTTGCGACCTTTTTCAACGCCCATTTCAATGAGTTTACCCACACCATTCTGGTCGATTGCAGTAAACGGATCCACTTTGAAAATTCCCTTTTTGATATACTCAGGTAAGAATTTACCGGCATCATCGCGAGAGAATCCAAGTGTCATTTGTGTCAAGTCATTCGTTCCAAAAGAGAAGAATTCAGCTTCTTCGGCAATGTGGTCAGCAGTAAGCGCAGCACGTGGAATTTCAATCATTGTACCGATTTGATATTCAATACGATCGCCTTTTTCAGCAAATACCTTTTCGGCAGTTGCTTTGATTATTTCTGATTGATTTTTCAACTCAGCAACCGTACCAACAAGCGGAACCATGATTTCCGGACGGGCATCCACGCCTTTAGCTTTGAGGTTAAGAGCAGCTTCGATAATTGCTCTTGCCTGCATAGCTGTAATTTCTGGATAGGTAATACCTAAACGACAACCACGGTGACCAAGCATTGGGTTGAATTCTTCGAGTTCGGCAACTTTCAGTTTTACTGCATCGATAGTAATTCCCATTTCATCTGCAAGGTCTTTTTGAGTTGCCAATTGATGAGGAACAAATTCGTGCAAAGGTGGATCGAGAAGGCGAATTGTAACGCCATAACCTGCCATTGCTTCTAGAATTCCTTCAAAGTCAGTTCTCTGATAAGGCAATAATTTTGCCAGCGCTTTTTCACGTCCTTCAACAGTTGACGAAAGAATCATTTCGCGCATTGCTTTGATACGGGCGCCTTCGAAGAACATGTGTTCAGTACGGCAAAGTCCGATACCTTTGGCACCGAATTCTCTTGCACGTTTTGCATCTTCGGGTGTATCAGCATTGGTACGAACGCTCATGCGTGTATATTTTTCGGCAATTTCCATCAATTCAGCAAAATCGGCATCCAACTCAGCTTCTTTTGTTTGAACCTGACCCAGATAAATATCACCGGTCGATCCATTGAGAGAAATATAATCGCCTTCTTTAATTACTAAATTATCAACAGTCATTTGTTTGGCAACATAGTCAATTTTAAGCGTTCCTGCACCTGAAACACAACATTTACCCATACCACGAGCAACTACCGCAGCATGCGAAGTCATACCGCCACGGGCAGTAAGAATTCCTTCGGCAGCAGCCATACCGGCAAGGTCTTCAGGTGAAGTTTCAACACGTACCATGATTACTTTTTCCTTGCGTGAAGCCCACTCGGCAGCATCATCAGCGTTGAAAACAACGCGACCTGTAGCAGCTCCCGGAGAAGCAGCCAAACCTTTAGCAATAACTTTTGCTGATTTCAGTGCATCCTTATCGAAAATCGGGTGAAGAAGTTCATCTAATTTGATAGGATCAACGCGTAAAACAGCTGTTTTTTCGTCAATCATACCCTGATGCAACATATCGATTGCAATTTTTACCATTGCAGCTCCGGTACGTTTACCGTTACGCGTCTGTAGGAACCAAAGTTTTCCTTCCTGTACGGTAAATTCCATATCCTGCATATCTTTATAGTGATTTTCGAGCTTGGTTTGTAAAGCATCGAGTTCTGCATAAATTTCAGGCATAGCTTCTTCCATCGAAGGATATTTTGTAATACGGTCTTCTTCTGAAACACCTGCAAGTTCTGCCCAGCGTTGCGAACCGATTTTGGTAATTTGCTGTGGAGTACGAATACCTGCAACCACATCTTCGCCTTGCGCATTAATCAAATATTCACCGATAAACTGGTCTTCACCTGTAGCGGCATCGCGGCTGAAACAAACACCTGTAGCCGATGTTTCGCCCATGTTTCCGAATACCATTGCCTGCACGTTAACGGCTGTTCCCCATTCAGCAGGAATATTTTCCATCTGGCGATAAAGGATTGCACGGTCGTTCATCCATGAGTCGAACACCGAGCAAATAGCTCCCCAAAGTTGCTCGTAAGCCGATTCAGGAAAATCGTGTCCGGTTTGTTTTTTTACAGCTGCTTTAAAACGTGCAACCATTTCTTTCAAATCGTCAACTGACAATTCTGTATCAAGATCTACGCCTTTTTCTTCTTTAATTTCTTCGATAATCAATTCGAATGGGTCATGGTCATTTTTGTTTGCAGGTTTCATTCCTAAAACAACATCACCGTACATTTGTACAAAACGACGGTAAGAATCCCAAACAAAACGAGGATTTCCGGTTTTGCGTGTCATTCCTTCTACTACACTATCATTCAGTCCAAGGTTCAAAATAGTATCCATCATACCCGGCATTGAAGCGCGTGCACCCGAACGAACAGAAACCAATAATGGATTTTCAATATCGCCGAATTTTGAGTTCATTAGTACTTCTACTCCGGCAATTGCTTGTTCAACTTCCGGTTTCAGTAATTCCACAACCTGATCTTTACCTAAAGTATAATACTCAGAGCAAACATCAGTTGTAATTGTAAATCCCGGAGGTACCGGAACACCAATAAGGTTCATTTCAGCAAGGTTGGCGCCTTTACCGCCAAGTAGATTTTTCATTCCAGCTTTACCTTCGGCTTGTCCGTTGCCAAAAGTATAAACTCTTTTTACGTTACTCATCTTTTTTTAGTGTATTTATGGTTTGTATTGTTTGATTTTTGAGAGTTGCAAAATTACTGATTTTTGCTCAGATATTAAAACTTTGTGTCAAATTTATGTGTATCAGCTACACCTCAATTTTCAAATCCGGTTTATAACATTCTGTAAACAATTTTGTTCAGAATATTTCAATTTTGATTTGATTTAAAAAATGAATACGTTGAATGTGAATAAATATTTTAATTCTAAAAAGTATAAACATATATTTTTGATTTATATTTAGTTAGCATAATTTCAAAAAAAATCAATTAATTCATTTCTTTTTTGATGGATTTCATAAACTCCACTAAAAACAACTACAAATAAATAGTTAACAGAACCTGCCAAAATTACACAACTTATGCAATAATGTCTTGATTATCTGAAATATAATTAAGCAAATCAGACATTTCTTCAGATAAATGCATTTGGTAAAAATATTGTCGCCTCAACAGCAACTATGAACTTTAAAAACATTATCATATTATGAACTTCAACAATTTTACAATTAAATCGCAGGAAGCTGTACAAAAAGCAGTGGAGTTGGTGCAAAGTAATGGTCAGCAGGTGGTGGAAACGCCGCACTTGCTCAAAGGAATTATGCTGTCAGGCGAGGAAGTCCTGCAGTTTCTGTTCGGGAAAACAGGAGTGAATACGGCTATGCTGTCGTCGGTCATCGATAATATGATAGCCGGATTCCCGAAAGTATCGGGCGGTGAACCTTATCTGAGTCGCGAAACGAACAATGTGCTGCAAAAGGCCATCGATAAATCGTCGAAAGCAGGAGATCAGTTTGTGTCACTCGAATATATTTTGTTGGCACTGGTGGCCGAAAAGAATCAGCTCACCAAAGTGCTACACGATGCCGGATTGCACGAAAAAGCGCTGACTGAAGCCATTGCTGAACTTCGCAAAGGAGCAAAGGTTGATTCTGCCTCTGCCGAAGATACTTATAATTCGCTGAATAAATACGCTATCAATCTGAACGAACGTGCCCGCTCGGGTAAACTCGATCCGGTGATTGGCCGCGACGAGGAAATCCGTCGTGTGTTGCAGATTCTGAGCCGTCGTACCAAAAACAATCCTATTCTGATTGGTGAACCGGGAACGGGTAAAACCGCCATTGCCGAAGGATTGGCGCATCGTATTGTGCGGGGTGACGTACCCGAGAATCTGAAATCGAAACAGATTTTCTCGCTCGATATGGGCGCTCTGATTGCGGGAGCAAAATACAAAGGCGAATTTGAAGAACGTCTGAAATCGGTTGTCAACGAAGTGGTGAAAGCTGAAGGCGAAATCATTTTGTTTATCGATGAGATACATACGCTGGTGGGCGCAGGAAAAAGCGATGGCGCCATGGATGCGGCTAATATTCTGAAACCTGCTCTGGCACGTGGTGAGTTGCGTTCGATTGGTGCGACCACTTTGGACGAATATCAGAAGTATTTTGAAAAAGACAAAGCGCTCGAACGTCGTTTCCAGATTGTGATGGTGGATGAACCCGATACGGCAAGTACTATTTCCATTCTGCGTGGACTAAAAGAACGCTACGAAAATCACCACAAAGTGCGTATTAAAGACGATGCAATAATTGCTGCCGTGGAGCTTTCGAGCCGTTATATTACCGACCGTTTTTTGCCCGATAAAGCCATCGACTTAATGGACGAAGCGGCTGCCAAACTACGATTGGAAGTGGATTCGGTTCCCGAAGAGCTCGATGTGATTGAACGAAATATCAAACAGCTTGAGATTGAACGCGAAGCTATAAAGCGTGAGAATGATGAGAAGAAACTCGAACAACTGAATGCTGAAATAGCCAATCTGAAAGAAGAAAGCAAAGTGCTTCGGGCTAAATGGAGCAGCGAGAAGGCTTTGATCGACAAAATTCAGCAAGCTAAAATCGAAATTGAGGACCTGAAATATCAGGCTGAAAAAGCTGAACGTGAAGGCGATTACGGTCGCGTGGCTGAAATCAGGTACGGAAGAATCAAAGCACTCGAAGCTCAGATTGACGATTATCAGTCGGAACTGGCAACCATGCAAGGCAGTCATGCCATGATCAAGGAGGAAGTGGACAGCGAGGATATTGCCGATGTGGTAAGCCGCTGGACCGGCATTCCGGTAAACAAAATGCTGCAAAGCGAAAAGGAAAAGCTGCTGCATCTCGAAGATGAGTTACACAAACGTGTGGTTGGTCAGGAGGAGGCCATTCAGGCGGTTGCCGATGCGGTTCGTCGTAGCCGTGCAGGTTTGCAGGATCCGAAGCGTCCGATTGGTTCGTTTATCTTTCTGGGAACGACCGGTGTGGGTAAAACCGAACTCGCCAAAGCGCTGGCCGAATACCTTTTCGACGACGAAAATATGATGACGCGTATTGATATGAGCGAATATCAGGAGAAATTCTCGGTAACGCGGCTTATCGGTTCGCCTCCGGGCTATGTGGGTTACGATGAAGGTGGTCAGCTCACCGAAGCCATTCGCCGTAAACCTTATTCAGTAGTGCTGTTCGACGAAATTGAGAAAGCGCATCCGGATGTGTTCAACGTGTTGCTGCAGGTGCTCGACGATGGCCGTCTGACCGATAACAAAGGTCGTGTGGTGAACTTCAAAAACACCATTATCATTATGACTTCGAACCTCGGTTCTGGACTGATACGTGAGAACTTTGAGCGAATAAATGCCGGCAACCACGACGAAGTGATAGAGCAAACCAAAAATCAGGTGTTCGAATTGCTGAAACAAACCATTCGTCCTGAGTTTCTGAACCGTATCGACGAACTGATTATGTTTGCGCCACTCAACGAATCGCAAATTGAGGAAATTGTGCGTCTGCAAATATCGCTGATACAGAAAACACTGAAAGAAAACGGCATTGAACTGAACCTGACCGAAGCAGCCATTCACTTTATTGCCGACGAAGGTTTCGACCCACAATTTGGTGCACGTCCGGTGAAACGAGCCATTCAAAAATATGTGTTGAACGATTTATCAAAACAACTGATTGCCGGAACGGTGCGAAACAACGAAGCGATAACTGTGGATTTTGACGGGGAGAAATTGATGTATAGGAATTAAACCTCCCTCCGACTCCCTCCAAAGGATAGAGTGTATTGGTTTACAGAATATTTGTAATCTGAATAGGTTATTTTGTGAAATTACACCAAACTGAAATCATCGATTTGGAAATCGATGCACCCAATTTGGAAAATAATCATCGATTGGGAAATCGATGTACCCGATTTGAGCTTAATTATTATTCAGTAAATGCTACGACAATCCCATTACTTTTTAATAATTGAATTGATTTTGAACAAATATTCCTTGTACAAATAAGCGTAACTTCCACTTGGGGCGTTACGCTTTTAATTTGGCGGGCTATTTCTACAATCTTCAGGGCATCTTTGCGGATAATGCGGCTTTTAATTACTTTGCGAATGCCGATTAGGTTAGGTTTAATAACTTCGAGAACGATATGGGGCGATAAACCGTAAAATGCGGGATTTGTTTCCATTAATCATTTAAATATTAGCATCAACATAATACATCTTCACCGTAACCAAAGAGTTTCTCGGATTTAATATGCTCATAAACTTTGGGTGGTAGATATTCAATTAATTTTTCATCGGCTTTACGTATCATTGTAGTTATTCGTTCAGGCGTTATTTGTAATTGGTTTGATGGAATTCCATGCATCACCAAAATTTTTCTGGTTTGTTGCAAATATTGCCAAAGTGCTTTGTATTCACCTCTGAAGTGGTTTTCGTCTGGATAAATTATATCGCCTGAATTAATATTGGTAAAAGGATAAAGATAAATTTTTACATTTTCCTGAAACAAAGTACCCATCGCTTCGAGCATACCACCTTTCATATCGGTGTATTGCGAAGCGTGAAAAATTCTATCGAAAGTATTCAATCCAAGCACTATACGCAGTTTTATCATTTTAAACTGCGCAAAATAATCAACAAGCTTAAAATACCTGTAAAAGTTAGAAACCATAACACTTTTACCGGCCATATTGAGCAAATCTACGCGGTGAAGAAAATCCACTTCATCGAGCTTTTCATCGTGAAACAAATACTTTAGCGATATTTCGCAAAAAGCAATCGTATTATCGGGGCGATAATCTTCATCACGTTTAAATGTATCCAAACTATCCCTGAAAAATTCAAGCGCTAAATTGCTTATAGGGCGAAAATGACCACGCATCAGCAATACATTTTTCTTATAAAGCATGTCAGCAGGTTGACGAACCTGTCCGTTTAAATCAAACATAACAGCAGGAGTCATGTTATTGCTAACAAGCATAAGGTTTAATATACGGTTATCACACCACTCAAAATCAGGACCTTCAACATTTACGAAATCAACTTCTACTCTAAAAACATCCAAATTATCAAGTAAAGAAGCGATAATATTTTTAGGGTCAAAATCACCAAACAATGAAGCAAATATCAGATTAACACCTAAAGTGCCAAGGGTATATTGCTGTAACAAAGTATCGTTTTCGTGAAGTTTGATATGAAAAAAAATTTTATTCGGAATGTAGCGTTTACTTCCTTCAAAGGCAATACCAATCCATCCATTACCCTGATTGGTTTTAGTATAATTTATGGTTTCAACAGTATTGGCAAATGCGAAAAACTTTTGTTCCGATTTTTTATCGAGTACTTCAATCAATTCGTTGTATTCATAATCAATCATTTTATTCAGCCTTTCCTGAGCTACGTAGCGCGAAGGTTGACCATTATTGTAAAAATGATCGCTAAACGACTTATCATAAGCAGAAATGGTTTTTGCAACAGTATTTGATGCTCCACCGGCCTGAAAAAGATGCCGAGCGGTTTCCTGTCCGCCACCAATTTCGGCAATAGTTCCGTAGTATGCCGAGTTTAAATTAATTCGTACTGCTTTTTCTTTTACGCTAAGTTTTTCTGCCATTAGGATAAGTATGTTTGATACTTTCTATTTACAAACATGAAGTATAATTTTTTGTTCAATAATTAAATTTTATGGGTAAATATGAAATAATTAAGAAACTTTTTAACGAAACAATGGTTTGGAAAGTTATTTTGAGTATTCAAACTTCCCGAATTCACTTTCAATGAGCAATTCAGTTTTGTCTGACGCTTGGCAATATCCAACAATTTGTGCATCGATATTAAACGCTTTAGATATTTCAATCACTTTTTCAGCATATTCGGCAGGCAAATATATTTCTAAGCGATGTCCCATATTGAAAACCTTATACATTTCTTTCCAGTCGGTTCCCGATTCTTTTTGTATCAGTTTGAAAAGCGGTGGAACATTGAAAAGATTGTTTTTAATCACTTTCAGATTTTCAATAAAATGAAGAATTTTTGTTTGTGCGCCACCCGAGCAATGTACCATACCATGAATCTCAGAACGCAATTCTTTCAACAGCTTTTTAACAACCGGAGCATAAGTCCGGGTTGGCGAAAGCACTAATTTTCCTGCATTTACATCTAATCCTTCAACAATATCGGTTAATTTGTACGAACCTGAATAAGCTAAATCTTGCGGTATATCAGCATTATAACTCTCAGGATATTTTACAGCTAAATAGTTAGCAAACACATCGTGCCGGGCCGAAGTCAGTCCGTTACTACCCATACCACCATTGTACTCTTTTTCGTAAGTTGCCTGTCCGCACGATGAAAGTCCTACAATTACATCTCCTGCTTTTATGTTTGCATTGTCAATCACATCCGAACGTTTCATACGGCATGTTACAGTACTATCTACAATAATTGTACGAACCAAATCGCCCACATCGGCAGTTTCGCCACCCGTTGGGTATATTTTTACGCCCATTTCGGCAAGTTCTTCCACCAGCTCATTTGTTCCTTTTATAATAGCCGAAATCACTTCGCCGGGAATGCAATTTTTGTTTCTACCAATTGTAGATGATAAAAGAATATTATCAGTTGCGCCAACACATAACAAATCATCAATATTCATGATTAAGGCATCCTGAGCAATGCCTTTCCATACTGAAATATCTCCGGTTTCTTTCCAGTAAATGTATGCCAATGATGATTTTGTACCCGCTCCATCGGCATGCATTATATTGCAATATTCAGGGTCATTTCCCAAAAAATCAGGAATTATTTTACAAAATGCCTTTGGATAAAGTCCTTTATCGATGTTTTTAATAGCGTTGTGTACATCTTCTTTTGAAGCTGAAACACCGCGGAGATTATAACGACCCCCAGCCCCTGAAGGGGAGTTAACCCCTAAACCTTGAAGAGTATCTGAATTAATATCATCTGGATTGTTTTCTTTTTTCATATTTTTTCAAGTGTTTTTTTATATTCAAATTATTACCGAAATATCTTACTTTTCTTTTGAGACTTAAGATGATATTCTGTTATTTACTTCATATTTGATAATCTCTAAAACATTCTCAATATCATTAAGTACCTGTTCATTTGTAAATCTAATCACTTTAAGTCCTAATTCTACTAACTCGGCATCTCTGTTTGAATCGTACACGAATTGTTCAGGTAAATCATGGTAACCACCATCAACTTCAATTATAAGTTTAGCTTTATGACAATAAAAATCAGCTATGAAATATAATATAGGATGTTGTCTTTTAAATCTGAAATTGACTCCCGATATTTTTAAAGAATTTAAATTATTCCAAAGAAATACTTCAGCTTCAGTTTGATTATTTCTTAATTGTTTTGCCAATTCATAGTGAATTGGCAAAGCACCATAGAACATATTAGAACCCCTAACCCCTAAATTAGGAATTGAAGTTAGTAAAGTCTGGTATATTTACTTCGATATCTTTCATTCATACATTCTCATAATAATCAAAACTAATATTTCTTTCTCCCCTTTAGGGGTCGGGGGTTCTCTTTTTTTTCTCCTTTAGGGATTATGGGTCACCTTCCTGCATCTTCTATCATTTTTCTTATTTTCTGATTGAATTTATGATCTTTAATCAGTTTTTCGAGTGGAATATGAATGCGGTAACACCAAAAATTTCGCGGATTACTTGGTACGTTAATTCTCTCTGCTACCGGATGTTTCAACCAGAGACGCTTTTCGGTTGAAATCCAATCCTGCCACGGAAGTATAACCCACATAGCTTTGGATTGAAGATGTTGTTCCACAATTTTTTCAGCTATCCATTGCTCACATATTTCGGGTGCAACGCCCGGAATTCCCAAAGCTTTATTGTAAAAACGTTGAGTAATGGTTGAATCTTCTTCCCACCATGCTCTTATTGGATTCATATCGTGTGTAGAAGTTGTACAAACCGACAGATAGGGAGCATCGGCAGGCATGGCAAATTCAGTATTTGATTTTTTTGGCATACGCTGAATTTCAAGACTCAGTATTTCGAGTGCGTTCATTACATCGGGCACCGAATCAGGAACCATTCCCAAATCTTCGCCACAAACAAGCATTGATGTCGATGAAATTAATGCAGGTAATTTACGAAATGCTTCAGTTTTCCAAAAATCATTATGTCTGTGATAATAATAATCCACATAAATACCATCGAGGATTTTTCGGGTATTTTCGGGCAAATCACGAAATGAATTGGAATTATGAATTGAAATTCGCGGATGATACAGCCAGGGCTTACGAATATCTTTCACAAACAACACTTCGCAATGCAACATGTAAAGACCATCGCGTATTACCACATCTTTTGTTCCAAAACTGTAACCAAGACTTGCAAAATGTTTCTCAATTTTCTTTTGTGTATCAAATTCAGGTTTAAACTTGTAGCTTTGCCAACCATCGGGCAGGAGAAACTCTCGGATTACATCATCAGTATATTTTCCAAAAATTGAATAAAGTACATGTTCCTTCATATACGGTTTCAAATACCTGTCATCATCCATCCAAAAACCGCGCTCCTGAAGTTCTTCCCGCGAAAAAGGCAGGGAGGGATTAAAACTTCCCGTAAGTCCCCAAACATCATTTTCCGGTATTTCCCAAATACGAAAAAAACCAAGAATATGATCAATTCGGTAAGCATCAAAATATACTGCCATGTTTTCGAAACGTTTTTTCCACCATTCAAAGCCATCTTCAGCCATTTTTTCCCAATTATATGTTGGAAAACCCCAGTTTTGACCTGTTGGCGAAAAATCATCGGGAGGCGCTCCTGCTTGTGCGTTCAGATTGAAAAGTTCTGGATTTACCCAAGCATCGGCACTTCGCGGACTTACACCGATTGGAATATCGCCTTTAATGGCAACGCCTTTTGAGCGGGCATATTCATGGACATCTGTAAGCTGAACATACAAATGATACTGAAGAAAATAAAAAATTGCTATTTCATCGTAGTTGTTATTTTGAGGCGATGACAATTTTTCGATATCAACTTTGTTATACACATTATATTCAGGCCATTCATGAAAATCAGGTGTACCATTAAGGTCTCTGAGATATGAAAAAGCAGCATAAGGAACTAACCACTCTTTATTGTTTTCGAAAAATAGTTTGTAACCTCCCGAAGCAAATATTTTATCTTTTGATAAAGGATATATTTCGCGGAAATATTCCCATTTCAAATTCATAACATTTTGATAATCTGAAAATGTACGATTGTTTAATTCTTTTCTTTTTTCTTCAAAATATGCTCTTCGCTCAGCCGATGGAAGTTTTCCGGTTTTTTCAGGATTCAAATAAAGCGGATGCAAAGCATTTACCGAAACGGCATTGTAAGGATATGAATCAAAATTTGTATAATAAAGAATAGTGTCGTTTACAGGCAAAGTTTGAATTATTTTCTGTCCGGTTAAAACTGCCCAATCAACCATAAGCTTCAGATCAGAAAATTCGCCGACACCAAAGCTCATCTTACTGCGTAATGAAAATACCGGAATAGCCACACCGGCTCCTTTCCATGAATCAATCGTTCGTAAAAAATGTTCGTCATTAACAACGTTTACGCCATCGGGAAATATTGATTTTACAACTCTGTTAGGTCCTCCACCCCATGCCAAAACTTCGTCGGATGCGGTATCAACAATCAGGTATTTATATTCGAGGGGAAAAGCAATTTTATCCGTATCGAGTTCAATTTTCCAAAGGGGAAATCCTGAATCGTCAATTTTCAACTTTTTACTTACATCCCAGTTTCCAAGAATATTCTGATTTCCGGTAATAGCAAAATGCCTTCCGGGCTCCATCTGAGGACAATTTAAAGTTATAACGAGTTTATTTTTCTTTACTATTCCGGTTTCTTCGGGTGTTCTTCTTTTAAAAAAACAATCATTGAAAACTACAGAATTAAACGGCCCATCGCCATAAGGACCCCGCCAAAAATCGTTTACATATAATTTTTCAGCTTTCTCCGGAATATTCAACTTTCTAATTCCACCATAAGCAGGTACAATTTCTCCTGATTGTTTAAGTATTTGATACTGATATTTTAAAAGCTTTGAATGTTTATTGAAATCAATCTGCACATGCCAAATAAATGCTTCATCGCATTCCATGGTATAAGTTTCCAGTTTATTATCTTGTCCAAAAACAGCCAACTGTATTGCTTGTCCCCATTCGGTAACGTAATGTATTCGGAAATTTAATTTCATTGGTGATTAGTATTATTTTGAAGATAATTTTTTACATTTTTCAGAATCAAATAAGATTCTATAATTCAACTGATTAATTATTTCAGATTATAATTGCAAATAATTTGCAAAGTTAAAAAAATATACCAAAGAAAATCAGCGCCCTTCATCGAAATTGCGTTTCAAGGAAAATAAAAAACCTTTGATGTAAATTCACGAAAAATAAGAAACGCCGACAATCTTTCATTTGATTATCGGCGTTATAATGAGGTTCGTGGCGGACTCGAACCGCCGTCAACGGTTTTGCAGACCGGTGCCTAGCCACTCGGCCAACGAACCATTTTTGGGTCTGCAAAGATAATACTTTTTCTTTTTATGGCAATACCTGAGTTAAT
The DNA here is from genome assembly GCA_964405245.1 of uncultured Paludibacter sp. Classification (GTDB taxonomy): domain Bacteria; phylum Bacteroidota; class Bacteroidia; order Bacteroidales; family Paludibacteraceae; genus Paludibacter. The sequence continues at coordinate 4,457 of CAYONE010000063.1, read as the reverse complement.
AATTTATGTCAGAAATACTTTGTTGACTATAAATCAGGGATTTTTATTTTTTCTACGCCCTTGCCAGTCTTTTACAAGTTCTTTTCTGAACGAACGTTCCGCTGCGCCCATTTTAAAAATCTTTTCATCGGAAATCAATTTTCGAAGTTTCTGATAGTAAGTTTTAAGTAATTGAGCTTTTTGGAGTTCAGTATTTACAAAGTTTTCATTCATTTTAGCAAAATCGGGCTTTTCGTTCACATTAACTCTTTCATGTCCCATCAGAAACGGACGGTTTTTTTCCATTAAATTCCATACTGCCTGTTCATATTCCATGAAAATTGGTTGAACTTTTAAGGCTTCCTTCTCGGTTAAACCCGCTTCCTGCACAATATATTGCCATTTCTGATCCTGCATTTCTTTAATTTTTGGCAACTCACGAAAACCCTGTGCATGTAAAGTAAATACAGAAAATGTTATCAGAGTAAATAATAAATTTCTTTTCATTTTGTAACTTTTAAGTTGATTCTTTTCTCAAAAAAATTAATCCTGATTATCAGTTTTTCTGTTATCGTTTTGATAATTATCATTCATATAATGTTCATATATAACATCGTCGTTAATTTGCGATAACATATACAATTCATAATTCTCGTTTTTGGCAATCAGGTTTTTATTGTAAACATTGGTTACAACGGAACCTAAAATCAAAATTCCGGTAAACATAGCAGCCATATACATCCATGGCTTTATCATTTTTTTAACTTTAATCGTTTGAATTTCTGTTTGTATTTCGAATTGTGATTCCAATCGGGCATTAAAATCTTCAAAATAGTTCTCGGGAATTTTAAAAGGTTTCCGATTACTAATTTCATCAAGTTTTATTATTGTTTTTTTCATAAAGCAGTTCCTTTCATTTTTTAGCAGGGAAAGCTCCTGCATTAAAAAAATCTATTATAGATTTTATTTTATTGACTTTGAAATTTACTAAAGGTTTAATAACCAAATATCATTTTAACTATCAAAGCCGAAACTCTGATTGAATACGTATTCTTAATCTTCATCGTTTAATCGTTTTTCAATTTTTTTTACTGCATGATGATAGGACGCTTTTAATGCTCCTACGGAAGTTCCAAGAATTTCTTCCATCTCGTCGTACGAAAAATCTTCGAAATATTTCATATTAAATACCAAACGTTGTTTTTCCGGTAAAGTTAATATTGCCTGTTGCAGCTTTTCTTCAACTTCATCGCCCGAGAACCATTTATCAGCCTGCAAGTTTCTGAACATTTGCTCTTCTACTTCTTCAATACCCTGCAAAGTCCTCATGCGTTTGTTGGCAAGAAAAGTAAGTGTTTCGTTGGTTGCAATGCGATATAACCATGTAGACAATTGTGATTCACCTCTGAAACCTGCCAAACCATTCCACGCTTTCAGAAAAGTATTTTGAAGTACATCATCTGCATCCTCATGCAATAACACCATTTTACGAATATGCCAGTAAAGTCGCTCCTGATAAGCGCGCACAACCTCCGAAAACGCTTTCGCACGTTTTCTTTCATCTTTTAGCAGCTGTAATAACTCACTATCTTGAGGGTTCATACATTAAATTTTGTACTTTTGGCTTCTGCCTTTTACTGACTAAAAAAATTACATTGGGTTTAAAATGAACAGAATTAAAGTAAAAAAACTGTTGATATTTATCATTTTTCAGTTATAATCATGCGATTGTTTCCTGATATATCTTTTAGCAATACTGTATTTTTAAAATACATATCCTCAAGCATTCTTACGCAATTCTCACCATAATTTTTATTGATTTCAAAATACATTTTACCGTTTTCCGCTAAATATTCCCGTGCAAATTCCGCAATTTTTCTGTAAAAATACAATGAATCATCATTCTCTACAAAAAGTGCGGTATGCGGTTCAAAATCGACTACACCTGACTCCATTTGATCCTTTTCAGCATCGGTTACATAAGGTGGATTACTAACAATTATATCCCAAAACAAATTTTTAGGCTGTCCGCAGGTTATATCAGCATTTATAAAGTTTATATCAGCATTATTTTCCAAAGCATTTTGGCGGGCAGTGGCAAGTGCTGCATCAGAAATATCGGTTGCAGTAATTTCAGTATTGTTAAGCCACTTCTTTAGAGTGATAGCAATACATCCACTTCCGGTTCCAATATCGATAATTTTCAATCTTTCATAATTTTGATTCTCATTTATTATCAATTCAACAAGCTCTTCGGTTTCGGGGCGGGGAATTAAAACTGATGAATTAACATTAAAACGCAAACCATAAAACCAGGCTTCGCCTAATACATATTGCAACGGAGCTCCTGATTTCATTTTTTTAATAAAAGTATCAAAAATTTGATTTTGTTCAACCGAAAAATTTGTATTTTTGTTTGCCAGTAACTTTGCACGCGAAAATCCGGTAATTTTTCCGGCAATAGCATAAAAAATATGCTGCAATTCGGCCTCGGAATACAAATTCTGAAATTCGTTCTTTAATTTCTGAAAATTATTTATCATTCAGCAAAGATACTAATTTTGATTTGAGTTTTGTTTTTTGGCAGATGCAAGGTATGCCTTGTATGTAAATTTGTTTCAGGCTTGGGAGTTTCAGAAGTTTACTAATCTTTGTTCTTTAATCTTTGTTCTTTAATCTTAAAAAAAATGACTACTGACGAAAAATATATGTATCGCTGCTTGCAGCTTGCATCGCGGGGTGAAAGTTACGTATCGCCAAATCCGATGGTTGGTGCGGTAATTGTGCATAATGAACAAATTATTGGCGAAGGTTTTCATAGAAAATTCGGGCAGGCACATGCTGAGCCTAATGCAATAAATTCAGTACAAAAAAAAGAATTGTTTGGAGAATCCACTCTTTATGTAAATCTTGAACCATGTTCGTTTTATGGCAAAACGCCGCCATGCGCCAATCTTATTGTAAAATCGGGAATTAAACGAGTGGTTATCGGAACAATTGACCCAAATCCTTTAGTTGCTGGAAATGGAATTAAAATTTTAGAAAATGCGGGCATTGAGGTTGTTTGCGGGATTCTTGAAAATGAATGCAGGGAACTGAACAAACGATTTTTTACCTTTCAGGAAAAGAAACGACCTTACATAATATTAAAATGGGCGCAAACTTCCGATGGTTTTATCGATAAAAAAAGAAAAAGCAATGATGAACAACCGTTACTAATATCAAATGAAATTACCCGGCAGCTGACTCACAAATTCCGATCTGAAAATCAATCGATAATGGTAGGATCAAATACGGTTTTGCTTGATAATCCGTCGCTTACAGTACGTTACTGGACAGGAAAATCGCCTTTAAGAATTATTCTAAATAAAACAGGAAACATTCCTGAGAATTATAATGTTTTTGATAATATAACTGACACAATAATTTTCACTGAAAATCCCGGCATTGAAAAACAGCATATTTCCTATGAGATATTCAGTTTTGAGAATAATGATGTTGAAAAATTGATTAACCTGATATATAAACGTGGAATACACTCTGTATTAGTCGAGGGCGGAGCACAATTATTAAACACTTTCATTGATTCCGGTATTTGGGACGAAGCAAATGTTGAAGTTTCTACAATTAAGATAGACGATGGAATTAAAGCGCCAACTTTAAATGCAACGCCATTAGTTATAAAAGTTTTTGATAATCATAAATGGATTTCATATAAAAATACTTAGAAAACACCTTTACTAAATTATGTCAGACATACTAATTATCATACTGATTGTAATTTATGTTTATCTTACCATTAGCGCGATTCTCGTTTTGTTACTTGAAAACAGGAATTCTGCTAAATCTTTCTCGTGGATACTTGTACTGATATTTTTACCGGTTTTCGGTCTGTTTTTCTATCTAACCATTGGTCAGAATTACCGTAAAAAAAAAATTATCTCGAAAAAAAGTATCCGGCGCATAACCCACAGACCGGGTGCAAAATACGATATTGAACATTTACTGAACAAATCCAATTTCAAACAGTACTTTAATTTAATTTCGCTGCTCAACAACAATAGCGAAGGAGCTGCATACAGCGACAATAAAATTGAAATTCTTGCCAAAGGCGATGCCACATTTCAGGCGATGTTCGAAGCCATAAGCAATGCGCGAGAACATATTCATATTGAATTTTTTATTTTTGAAGATGATTTGATTTCAAACCAAATGCGTGAATTACTGATTAGTAAAGCTCGCGAAGGTGTAAGAGTTCGTATGATTTACGATTATCTGGGAAGTTGGGTACTTTCAAAGCGATATTTACACTCATTGAGGAAAGCCGGTGTTTATGCACGACCATTTATGCCGCTTAAACTCCGTTTCGGGCGCAGTAAAATAAATTTCCGCAATCATCGGAAATTATTGATTGTGGATGGAAAAATTGGTTTTACAGGCGGGTTGAATGTTGCCGACCGCTATGTTTGGGGAAATAC
>CAYONE010000062.1:0-26532 GCA_964405245.1 uncultured Paludibacter sp. | reverse complement strand
GAATATTGTTGATAAACAACCATATAATAAATTAATTCAAATAATCTCTATTATTAGTGAACTTATTAGCATATATTAATATTCAAATTTGATTACACAGCGAGGTAATATGAAATTGGATTTGACTCAATTTCACTTTTCGAAATTCTCATTTTTATGTTTGTACTTTAAAAAAAATTTTTCAAAAAAAAACAGATATTTTTGCAGATTGAAAAAAAAGTAATACTTTTGGTAAACCAATTCGTGGTCAATGAAAATTATTATCTTAATAATTTACAATTTAACATGGTAAAAGTACTGAACGGACATAAACAGAGCGGTATTGAAACACCTGCTGATCAGGTTATTTCAAAAATTAAGGAACTGATTAAAACCGGCGTTCTGAATCCCGGTGACAGGCTTCCGGCTGAACGAAAACTGGCTGACGAATTTGGCATTGGTAGAACGCATGTACGTGAGGCTTTGCATAAACTTGAGTTTTACGGTATAATCAAAACACTTCCGCAGAGTGGTTCAGTAATTAATAGTTTAGGTATTACTGCTCTTGAAGGCTTAATCTCTGATGTAGTTAATTTGCAGGGATATGATTTTTTCTCGCTTGTTGAAACACGTATTATTCTCGAAGTTAATGCTATTAAACTTTGTGTTGAACGTTGCACTGACGAAGATATGAAAGCAATTGAAGAAGCACACCATAATTTTTTAAAATACTGGGATTCGGACGAACGGGTAAGTTACGACTTTGCTTTTCACCGTGCTATTGCAGAGGCAAGTCACAACCCTGTATTTAAAGCCTTGTTACTTTTAATAACGCCAGATATTATGGCAATATACAGTAAAGAACGTATTTGTGCTCCAAGTACACAGGTAGTTGAAGAGCATGTACACATGGTTGAAGCAATACGAAAACGCAATGCAGAACTTGCCGGAAGACTAATGAGAGAACACATGAATGGTGTACTTGAATTTGCGAGATCAAAACTTAAAGAACAAAACTAAAATCCATAAACTTGATTCAATAAATAAATTACCCAAAAACATAAAGCCATCGAATGATGGCTTTTTTTTTGAATTTAAGACAACAAAAGCTTCGATCAATTTATGTTATAAAACATTATTCAAAAAAAAATTACAAAAAAATTTGGATACAATAAAAACATATATTACTTTTGGTCGACCAATTAATTGGTATACCAATTTTATTAATAAATAATCAATCAACTATTAAATCTAAAAAATTCATGCACAAAAATTTTCTGACATTTGTTCGGCAATTTCGCCTGATCTCAAAAAATATAGGCGCCGAAAAAAGAATGAATAAAAATCTAAAGATTTTTTCGGATTGTAAGAGAGTATTTGCATTGCTGATTTTCAGTGTATTTATGCTGTCGGCTGCTGCTCAGGTAAAAGTTAGCGGTACAGTAACCGATACAAAAGGAGAAGCGCTCATAGGTGTTAATATTACGGTAAGTGGTGCCAAAAGCGGAACCATTAGTGATTTTAACGGCAAGTATTCCATTCAGGTACCCGATGCAAAATCCGTTCTGATTTTTTCCTATGTGGGTTACAAAACAGTTTTAAGGGAAGCCGGCACATCTGGTGTAATAAATATAACTATGTCTGAGGATACGGAGGAGTTGGAAGACGTGGTGGTTGTAGCTTATGGAACACAAAAGAAATCGCATTTAACAGGTGCAGTTTCGTCACTAAAGACAGAAAAACTTGAAGAAGTGCCCGTTGCAAGAGTCGATCAGGCTTTGCAGGGGAAATTGGCTGGTGTACAAATTATAAATGCAAATCCCGAAGCTGGCGCAGCTCCTTTGGTTCGGGTGCGTGGTATGGGTTCAATCAGTGCAGCAAATGACCCGCTGATTGTTGTTGATGGATTTCCTGTTCCTGATGGCTTATCAATGGTAAGTATGTCGGATATTGAATCAATTGAAGTTCTGAAAGATGCTGCTTCAGCTGCATTATATGGCTCGCGGGCTGCAGGAGGGGTAATTCTGGTAACAACTAAAAGCGGGAATGTCAAAAAGCCAAAATATTCATTTAAAATGTATTCCGGAGTACGCTCCAATTTAAAATTACCTGAAATGTTAACGACCGATGAATACATTAACCTTTTATACAGTGAAGCAGAATTGCGTAAGCAGGATCCGGCAATAAATGGGATTTCCACCGAAACGTTACCTTTCAATCGTGCCACTGATCATGAACGTGCTACGTATCTGCTTCAGAAATATTTTGTAGATCAGCCCACTGACTGGCTGAAAGAAGGTTTGCGTGATTATGGTTCATCGAACAGTTACACACTCAGCGCATCGGGTGGCGATAAAAATATGAAGTATTTTATTTCCGGAAACTATGTTGGTGAAAAAGGTGTGATGAAAAACAGTAACTACGATAAATATACATTCAGAGCCAAGTCCGATATTAAATTATCGAAATTTGTAACCTTAGGCGTTAATTTAAGTCCAACTTTTTCCCGACAAGAACGCCCCAGTACTGACCTCACAGACTATATTCGTTTCCCATCGTGGATACCGATAAGACACAATGCAGCCACAGCAGCCCTCACAGGCAAAATTGCAGGCGATTATGCCCAGCCTGCAGAATTTAACGGGATTTCTATCAGTGGTGAAGGAATAAATGGTGAAATATGGCATCTCACAGGTGCTAATCCGTTCAGTTCAAGTAATCAGAATCCGGTATCCATACGTGAACGAACAAGTATATTTACTGATGAATACAAACTTCAGGGAAACACTTATCTGACCGTTGATTTTACTCCGCAACTGCAATTTAAAACATCAAACGGAATTTATTTTTCTTTCAAGGAGTACAATAAGAAAGAGCAAACTTCAGCAAACAAAGCCGGAAATCCGAATATGCTGACACGACAATTATCAACAAGAGCTGAATTACTTAGTGAAAATACACTTACTTACAAAAATAAATGGGGTGTACATGAGTTGGAAGGGTTACTCGGTTTTACTGCGCAAAAAAGTTATTACAGATATAATGCAATAGTAGCAACAAATTTTCCTGACGAAATGATTCTTTCGCTAAATCAGGCTTCTCAGTTAATTCTTGATAGTCCGACTATTCCGGGTACAACTTCTTTCTATTATAATAATGCTCTTGCATCGTTTCTTGGAAGAATCAATTATGCTTACCAGGGAAAATATTTAGCTTCGGTAAGTATGCGTGCAGATGGAAGTTCGCTATTTGCGGCTGGTAAAAAATGGGATTATTTTCCATCTGTATCACTTGGTTGGAGACCTTCGGAAGAAGCTTTCCTGAAAGAACTCGAGTGGTTATCGAACCTTAAAGCAAGAGCAAGTTTTGGTGTAACCGGAAACAATGCAATTCCGCAATATGCTTATATGAATCTTATCAATACAAATAATTATGTTTTAGGTAGCGGAAACGGAAATCTTGTTCAGGGTATGGCATCGAACGGTGCAGCGCTCGGAAATCCGGATATAACCTGGGAACAGGTTGAAGAGTTAAACTTTGGTGTTGATTTTGGTTTTTTCAACAGTAAAATTAACCTCTCGGTTGAACATTATAATTCAAATACTGTACGGTTACTCTTACAACAACCTGCCATGTTTATTACCGGACACCAAACCTACTGGAATAATATCGGAAAAGTGAATAACAAAGGCTGGGAAATAGAACTAACCACCACAAATATTACACGGAGAAATTTTTCATGGAAAACAACTGCCAACATTTCGACAAATAAAAATACATTGCTGCATTATGGCGATAAAGAAAGAGAGGATCATTTTGGCGAACGCAACGAAGTGTATCGTTCCATTGTTGGGCAGCCGGCTATTCAGTATTTTGGCTACAAATCCGATGGAATATGGATAACTTTCGAAGAAGTGGCTGCAGCAAAAGCCATGAAAGACAATCAGGGTAATCCGTTTACCTACACAAGATATGCGCCTGTTGTGGGAGGCTTGAAAGTTAAAAATATGAATGGTGATAATAAAATTGATGCAGACGACCGTGTAGTACTTGGTGATCCATTTCCGGATTTTACATGGGGAATTACCAATACAATAACCTGGAAAAATTTCGACTTGAGTTTTCTGTTCCAGGGTGTACAGGGTATACAACTGATAAACGGAAATATTAATTATAACGAACAGCTCAGGTATAACAAAGCATACACAAATAACCGTTATGTAAGTCCTATGTTTCCGGGTGATGGAAAAACCGTTTACTCAACCACAACTTCGGGTGGCGATTTAATGCTTACCGATTATGTAATTGAAGATGGATCGTATGCTTCGCTCCGTGATTTTACGTTTGGTTACAAATTAGCCCAACAATTAGTGAAAAAATTGAAAGTGAATGATGTAAGAGCTTATTTTTCAGCACAGAATTTACTTTATTTTATGGCAGAAAATTACAGGGGCATCAATCCTGAAGCAAGAAGAACAACTTCCAACTACAACAGCCCGCTTATCGATGGTTATCAGCGCGGTGCATTTCCGTTAAGCAAAACTTTTACTTTAGGAGTTGACATAGTATTCTAAATTAATTTTAAAAGATATTGCAATGAAAAAAATAATTTATATTTTAGGAATCATGCTTTCTGCAGGTATTTTTACCGCCTGCGAAGATTTTCTGACCGAAGTACCCGAATCGGTATTAACACAGGAAAATTTCTTTACTACTCCCACGCGTATCAATCAGGGTGTTTTGGGGTGTTATTCAGGACTTGCTTCTGTAGTAAAAGATGAATGGGTTTTTACTGAGTTAAGGTCAGATAATACCTGTCAGGATAATGCCGGATCGAGCACAACACAAAGAATTGACCAGACTGATGTTGCCCTGTTCCGCACTTCACCGAGTTTACCAATGTTGCTTGATTACTGGTACAAGATTTTTCAGAATATCTCGAATGTGAATGCTGTGTTGCCTTCGGTAAAGGATAATAAATACATCACCATAGAATCGCAGCGTGCGCAGTACGAAGCTGAATTGCTAACTATCAGAGCTCTGCACTATTATCATTTGGTTTCATTTTTTGGTGATATTTTCAAAATAACCACTGTTATCGGTCCGAACGAAGCTAAAAAAATTCCCCGCTCGCCTGCAGCACAAATTTACGATGAAATAATTATACCAGACCTGATAAAAGCTGCTGAACTTGCGCCTTCAACTTACAGTGCAGCCGACAAGGGACGTATTACAAAATGGGCTGCGAAAGCTTTACTGGCAAAAGTTTACATGATGCGCGGTGGAAACGCCAACATTGCATTGGCAAAACCTTTGCTCGAAGAAGTTATGAATTTTTCGCCTCATAAATTGCTAACAGGTACAAACGCTTATGCAAATGTATTCAGTACAACCAACGAAATGAATGATGAAATAATATTTGCCGTACGTTTCAGAGGAGGTTCGCTTGGCTTGGGCTCAACTTTCTGGAGTAACTTTGCTCCGCTTGGTTCTGCCAATCAGTTTTTGAAGATTGGAACACCGCTTGGTTACAATGCGCCTACTTTTGAGTTAAGATCAATTTTCGATTCGCTCGCAAATATTGGCGATGTACGAAAAGATGTGTGTTACCGTGTATGGAACCGCTCAGCAACTTCGCAGGTGCCCTATATTTACAAATATTTCGATCCGAATATTTCACAGGCAAATCAGGCTGAAAATGACTGGATTTATATCAGACAAGCCGATGTTATTTTATTATATGCCGAGGTGCTTGCACAGAACGGTAGCCATGCTACTGCTCATACTTATGTTAATCAAATCAGAAGCAGAGCAGGACTTTCATCGTTAAGTGAATTTTCATCGAAAACTCAAGCCTTAGATGCTGTTTATGCCGAACGGAGGCTTGAACTGGCTTTCGAAAATCAACGCTGGTTCGATTTGCTGCGTATGAATGCATCTTACAACGACCCCAACAAAGCTGTTGATATTATGAAAAAACATGTATTCGAAACCGACTGGGATTTGCTTTATTCGAAATACAATCCTATTCAACCACCTGAAACGCGATTCTTCAATAACTACAGGCTTCTTTTACCTATACCGCAATCGGAAATTGATACCAATAATGAAATGACTATTCCACAAAATCAGGATTACTAACAAATTAACGCAGTAGAAAATGAAAGCACAAAAATTATATAAATTAATAATAATTTCAGGTTTTGTTTTTGCAACATTGTCGTGCGCAAAGGAAGAAGAAACCATTATAATTCCCAAAACGCTGGAACAATATAAACAGGAATTGCTCAGTTTTGTCAATTCCCAAACCGAAATTGTAAATAATTGTGTGGTTGGTTATAATAAAGGCGATTTTCGTTCGTCAACCAATTACGATGCTTATACAACGGCATACAAGGCAAAACTTGCTGCCGCGCTGGTAGTTTTGCAAAAAACGGATTTGACAATAGCACAGGTTGTACAGGTGAATACTTCTCTGGCTGCCGATGGAAAAAATTTCCAGACAAACCTATACATTTCCGACCGTCGTCCTTTGAATGACCTTATTGTTGAGTGCGAAGCGCTGAATACAGCTACATTGGAAGGAACAGGTACAGGTCAGGTTCCGACTGCCGCAAAAACAGAATTTACTGCGGCTATTGCTGCTGCTAAAATAGTAAGAAATGCCACTACAACCATTGAACGACAAGTGGCGGATGAAGTTACAAAACTTACTGCAGCAAAGCAATCGTTTCAGAACGCAATAATTAAATAATGAATTTTTATTGATACTATCATGAAAGTCAAATTTTTCGTACTTGTTTTTAGTTTGATTTCCCTGTTTGAACTGGGTGCTGCACGATATAAAGTTGAAAATATTGAACAGTTTAACCGGACAGTAAAAATGCTGCAACCGGGCGATTCGCTAATACTTGCCAATGGTGTATGGAAAGACTGCGAGTTTAAACTAAAAGCTAACGGATTGGATGGAAAATCTATCTATCTTTTGGCAGAAACTCCCGGCAAAGTTTTTATAGAAGGAAAATCGCGATTACAGTTCTCCGGCGAATTCCTTAATATATCAGGACTGGTTTTCAGGAAAGGATTTACACCCAAAAGTGTTGTAATTGAATTTCGCACAAGTTCGAAAGATTATGCCTATAACAGCGTTTTGTCTAACTGTGTAATCGACCGTTTCAGCAATCATAAGGACAGTGCCGACCACTGGGTGGGAATTTATGGCAAAAATAACCGTGTGGAATATTGCTATTTCGGTGGAAAAGCCAACGAGGGAACAACTTTGGTGGTTTGGCCCAATGATTCAAACAGCATAAACAATAATCATTTGATAACCCACAATTATTTCGGTCCACGACCCCGACTTGGCTCTAACGGAGGCGAAACCATTCGTATCGGCACCAGTCAGGTTTGTCATCTGAATTCAGGTTCTGTTGTTGCCAATAATTATTTTGAGCGCTGCAATGGCGAAGTGGAAGTCATTTCAAACAAATCGGGTGGTAACAAATTTCTGAACAATACTTTATACGAATGTGAGGGAAGTATGGTGCTCAGGCATGGAGATAACGGTGTGGTGGCTGGCAACTGGTTTATCGGAAACGGAAAACCATTTACAGGAGGCGTTCGTATAATTAACGAAGGACATCAGGTGTACAACAATTATTTTTACAAGTTGCGTGGCGATGATTTTCGTACTCCGCTTGTAATTATGAACGGGATACCAAACTCTCCTGCCAATGGTTATGCTCCGGTGAAAAATGTAATTGTGGCAAACAATACTTTTGTTGATTGTTCAGTTCCCTGGGCTTTTGGTGTGGGTGCAGGCAGTCGCGACCGTACCGTAATCCCCGAAAGTACACTTATTTTGAATAATATAGTTTATTCACCAACTGAAAGCGATTTAATACGTATTTACGATAAAACCGATGGTATCAAACTTGATAATAACCTTATGATTTCAAAAGCCGGAATTTTGCCCGGCGAAGGTTTTGTAACCGGAGAAATTGAACGAGGTAATGTGTTTGGTATTGATTACATTTCTTCAAAAGTAAAAGCAAAGAAACTGGGTTTTATCCGAACAGATATTCTTGGAACTGCCCGTACAGAACCAACAATCGGAGCTTTTCAGCAAATTGGTGCAGAACCGAAAACGGAAATTGCAAGTGCTGCAAATTGTGGTCCGGCATGGTTTCACCCCGATCATCAGTTAACGGCACAAAAACCTGTAAAGGTATTTAAAGTTGCTCCCGGAACAGACATTCTTACCCGTACCATTGCAAAACTAAATCATGGAGATGTGGTTGAACTTGAAGAAGGAATTCATGTTATTACCCGAAAAATAGTGCTTTCAAAGAGTATAACTATTCGCTGTGTTGCCGGTGCAAAAACAAAACCTGTTATTCGCATGGAAGTGCAACGTGAAAATGCCTCCATGTTCGAAATTGAAGGCAGTCCTGTAATTCGTTTCGAAAATGTTTCAATTTTGGGCGACAGCAAGGCACGTTTTCCCATAAAATATGCAATAGTAACTTCAAAGGAGTTTGCTTCTGGTTACAACCTGATTATTGATGGTTGTGAAATTTCAGACTTTAATGTCGAAACCGGTTCTTTTTTCAATGCTTACAAAGGTACCATTGCCGATTCCATCATTATACGTAATTCGGTTTTGAAAAATGCTTTCCGTGGATTTAATCTTTCGCAGGAAAAAGATGATAAAGGAAAATACAGTGCCGAATTCGTAGGTTTTGAGAATTCAGTTTTCAGTAACATAACACAATATGTGATTGATTATTATCGTGGAGGAACTGATGAGTCAACTATTGGAGGTGTGCTTGAGGTAGACCATTGTGTGTTTGATCAAACTGCAAAAGATGAAAAACAATATGTTTTGAAAACCAATGGTATTGTATTCGTAACGCTGAAAAACTCCATATTCATGAAGTCGCTTTCGAAACAGCCTGTACGACTCACAGGTACGAAACACCGGATTCTGTATTGCAATTTTTGGGAATGTGCTGATCCCAAAGTGGAAAAGGGAGCTGTTTCTGAAGGTTTGATGTACGAGAATCCCCGTTTCGAAAAGAAAAGTTATAAAATCAGCAATAAGTCGAAGTTGAAAGGCAAAGCGGATAATGGAAGTAATATTGGGTTGAAATAAATCATTAATTGAAAGCGATGTACAAAAAAATCAGGATTATTATTGCTTTGATTATTGCAGGAAATTCATTAGCTTTATCACAACAGGGTTGGCAATCCGCTTTGGTTGGTTTGCAACCCGATGGAACAATAATTTATAAACCCGATGCTGATGGTTTTGTTATTCCTGATTTCAGTAATGCAGGTTATAAGGGAGGTGGTGTGGCACTTCCCGAAGTTGATGTAGTAAAAACAATTGCTCCCGTTGAAGGCGATAATACGCAACATATTCAGGCAGCAATTGATTTCGTTGGAAGTTTGCCGTTAAACAGTGATGGAATAAGGGGTGCATTATTGCTCACGGAGGGAACTTACAATATCCGGGGCTCGCTTTATGTGAAATACGATGGCGTGATTTTGCGTGGGGTGGGACAAAATGAAAATCCTCAAACTTCAACAATCATTTACGCTCGGGAAAATACACCTAATCAACGCACGGTGATAACTCTTGGCAATAATAACTCACAGGTTAACGGAACTAAGCAATTAAGTAATACACTAAGTTACATTACAGATGAAGTTGTACCTGTGGGTAGTTTCAGCTTTTCAGTTTCCAATCCATCGCTCTATCGTATTGGCGATCGGATAGTAATTTATCATCCCGCTACACAAGCCTGGACTGATGCAGTAAATAAAGGCGGAGTACCTTATCCCGATCCGACTGCACCAACCGACCCTGACGAGCGCTGGAAAGCGGGTCAGTTACCAATAATCTTTCATCGGTATATAAAATCAATTGATGGAAACAAAATTACTGTTGATGCTCCTGTTTTTTACTCACTCAATAAAAGTTTATCGCAAAGTTACATTTACAAACCTGATATGAGTGGATTGATTCAGAATGTAGGTATTGAAAATTTAAGAGTAGATATAGAAACTGCCGGAGGGGAAGACGAAAATCATGCATGGCAGGCAGTACGGTTTAAAAGTTGCGAAAATGCTTGGGCAAAAAATTGCACGTTCCTGCATTTTGGTCAATCGGGAATTATCACCGAAGCTTGTTATCGAAGCAGTTTTATTCAGTGTAATGCAGTGGATCCTGTTGCAATAATTACCGGTGAACGAATGTACAATTTCAACACTTATGTGTATTCACAACTTAATTTGTTCAGTAATTGTTACGCTCGCAATGGCCGTCACCATTATGTTTCAAACGGAACTTCATCAACTTCGGGAAATGTGTTTCTGCGTTGTATTTCTGATGCAGTAAACAGTGTAAACGAAGGACACCGACAGTGGACGCAGGGAATGTTGTACGATAATCACATGGAAATAAATCTGAAACGTGATTTTGTACTTGGACTCTATAATCGCGTGGCAATGGGTACAGGACACGGTTGGGCTGCTGTTCATTCCATTCTTTGGAATTGCGATGTAACTTCAGCTTATGGTAAAATTGGATTACAAAAACCACCTACGGCTCAAAATTATGCCATTGGTTGTTTTGCAAAATCCATTACCGGAAGTCCTATTTCGGCTTCAGTATTCGAAAAAGGATATACCGAAGGTCAGAATTTACCCGGTTTACAGCCCCAGTCGCTTTACGATGCCCAACTTTTCGCCCGAAAAAAAATATCATCTGATTCAAATTTGAAGGTTCGTAATTCATTAAAAGTTACTCCAACAGTTACCGAAAATTCAATATGTATTCAATCTGTTGATTATGAGTCTGATACTATTTTTTTTATTAGAAATATGGAAGGGAAAATTGTGAATCAGTGTCGTTTAACCGGTTTATCAAACAGAATAAATGTTTCCGGTCTTTCGAGTGGTTTATATTTACTTGAATGTATAAAAGAGAATAATTACTCATCAACAAGATTTATCAAAAAGTAATACGATGATGAAAATCCCGAAAATAATTCAGTATTTATTTTTTATTCTTATTATTACTAATACTGTGAGTTGTCGCAGAAAAAACGCGACAGATGAAGCATGGTACAAAAATGCAATTGAAGTTTCTGCCCTGCAACTAACATCGGCGGCTCAAGCGTATGTGGATTCGATGAAAAATCCGCGCACTTTCGAAAACGGAAAAGTTTTACTTGTTTCCGAAAAAGATTGGACTTCAGGCTTTTTTCCCGGGTGCCTTTGGTTAATGTACCAACTCAACGGTGATGAACAATTAAAACTAAAAGCCGAAAAATTTACCTCATTTGTTGAAAAAGCCTGTTATCGTACCAATACACACGATTTAGGTTTTATTCTCTATAATAGTTATGGCAAAGCATACCAGATTACGGGTAATGAAAACTATGCTAAAGTGCTTGAAAAGGGAGCAAATTCACTTATGACACGCTACAGATCAAAAATTGGCCTGATAAAATCCTGGGAAAAAATTGTAGGACCATGGGAGTTTCCCGTAATTATCGACAATATGTTGAATCTTGAATTTTTATACGAAACCGGTAAACGAATTGGAAATCCAAAAATGATGGAAGCAGCTGTTTCTCATGCTGATAAAACTCTTGCCAATCATTTCAGAGATGATTTTAGTAGTGTACATGTGGTAGAATATGATAGTGTTACCGGACAGATAAAAAGTCGCGAAACGCATCAGGGATACAATCATGAGTCATCTTGGGCACGGGGGCAGGCATGGGGTTTATATGGTTTTACAATGATGTACAGACTTAGCAGAAAAGCAGAATATCTTAATCAGGCTCAGAAAATAGCTTCATTTATTC
Source organism: uncultured Paludibacter sp. (assembly GCA_964405245.1). GTDB lineage: Bacteria > Bacteroidota > Bacteroidia > Bacteroidales > Paludibacteraceae > Paludibacter. The sequence goes on along the minus strand of CAYONE010000062.1, from coordinate 14,674 downwards.
TCAATCATCCACATTTACCGTCCGATTTAGTTCCTTACTGGGATTTTGATGCGCCAAATATCCCCAACGAACCCCGTGATGCATCGGCGGCTGCTGTAATTGCTTCAGCATTATTGGAATTGAGTGCTTTTGTCAAAAATGGAGAAGAATACTTTTCTAAAGCAGAAATAATTCTGAAAACGCTTTCTTCTGACGATTATCTTGCAAAACCCGGCACAAACGGATTTTTCATTCTTAAACATTCTACTGGTAACTGGCCTAAAAAATCTGAAATTGATGTGCCGATTATTTATGCAGATTATTATTACCTGGAAGCATTGAAAAGATTTACCGATTTGGTTAAAAAAATACACTAAAAAGCATATTGGTATACCAGTTAATATGTTTAACAACATAAATATATAATTATTGTCAATTCTTTTTGTTATCTATAAAGAATATTTATTATTTTTGGTCGACCAATTATTATGATTTAATCATGCAAGCAAAATTTACACATATATTAAGTAAGCCTACCCGTTGGTTGCCCTTTTTTGCGGCATTTTGCTGGGTATTTTTGCTTCATGCACAAACGGCCATAAACACATCCTTTGAAACAACGGAATTATATCTCCCCGGTAATATTCACAACGTGCAAGGCTGGAAACTTACTACGGGTTCAGCTACAATTGTAACTGATACTGCGTATGCAAATCACGGATTACAGGGACTTAAAATGATGAGCAATGCAGGTTCGTTTCAACTTGAGCATATCGCTTATGCTTCCAATGCTACCGGTTTGGGTTGGGGCGATGTAGTTTATGTTGATTTTTACATAAAACAGATAAGTTTGCCAACTGCCAATTTTGCTGTAACAGGTTATGATTTAGCCTCAAGCAGTCACCGTAGTTTTATGATTGAATTTTTACCCGCTTCAAAAGTAAAAATTTACGATGGCAGTTCCGGTTGGACGACACAACCTGCATTCTCAACAAATTCATGGATTCGAATTACAGTTCGAATCGATAATGGTTCTGGAACCTATCAGTTGGCAATTGACGGTACACCATTTGACAAAGTTTTTGCTTTCCGCGAAATTCGCAACAGCGCCACAACATTCGATTATCATTCCACTCGCTTCACTATGAGTACCGGAACATGTAATTTGGCACTCGACAGATTTTATGCAGGCACTTCTGCGCCAGAAGGTATTGATTTCAATGCATCTGCCGATTCCTACACAATTACAGTTCAACAACCCGTCGCGGGAAATATTTCAATTTTACCCGAAAAATCATCGTATAATTTAAACGAAGAAGTAATTGCAACACTCAATTTGCCGGCAGAATACGATTTTTTGGGATGGACAGTTGATTTGGCAGGAACCGATAATCCGAAAACATTCAGAGTGCAGAAAAATATGATAATCGGCGCAACAATTGCCGATAAAAATGCACCTGCTGTGGTTTATACCATATCAAACGTTACGCAATTTAAAGATGCTTTAAATAAAATAAATCCGGGCGATACCGTATTGGTATTGAACGGGAATTATAACATTGGCGGAGTAAAAATTACGCGCGGAGGAACAGCTGAACGTCCGATAGTAATCAAATCACAACAGCTTTTTGGTACGCAGATTACCGGTAAATCCTTTTTTACATTATCCTATGTAAATCATTTGATTATTGAAGGTTTCAATTTTTATCCTGAACCTGTAAGTACAATTATTAAAATGGAGGGATGCAGTTACATTCGCATTACCCGAAACAATTTCAGTATGGTAAAACTTACCGACGATCAAAGTTCAAAGTGGATTACCATTGGCGATTTGTGGGAAAATCCTGTTTGTAACAGTCATCACAACCGTATTGATCATAATCTTTTCGACGGAAAGTACGATGCCGGTGCATGGCTTATTGTCGATGGCAGTCATGGCACCTTACCCGATATTTCAAAATACGACCGCATCGATCATAATATATTCCGCAACAATACGCCTCGGGTTGCCAACGAAAAGGAAACTATACGCATTGGCGTGAGCGATTTAAGTCTGCTCAACTCTTATACAACAGTTGAAAACAATTTGTTTGAAAACTGCGATGGTGATCCTGAAATTATTTCCGTAAAAAGTTGCAGTAATAAAGTACGTAATAATACTTTTCAAAGTTGTCTGGGAACACTATCGCTGCGGCACGGACACAACAGTCAGGTTTATGGCAATTTCTTTTTTGGTAATGGAAAAACAGCAGAATACAATGGAAGCACCATTGGGTGTGGTGGAATTCGCGTTTACGGAATGAATCACTACATTTATAATAATTATTTTGAAGGATTAACAGGCAACAAATGGGATGCTGCCATAACTATTACCAACGGCGATGTTACCAATACTTCCACCAATCTGACAAGTCATTTTTTGCCAGAGAATGTGGTTTTTTCGCACAATACGCTCATTAATAATGTTTCTGATATCGAAATTGGATTCGATAATAATGGCAGTTACAGTCGGGCACCCAAAAACTGTATGTTGATAAACAATTTGATTGTTAACGATAAAAATCCTGTTGTGAAATCGTTCAGCACAAGTTCGCTTGCAGGCGTAAATTTTGTAAATAATATGGTTCATGTAAGCGGAACTGCTTCTGTAGGACTTTCAACATATACAGCCGACCAAATAGTTACAACCAATCCAATGCTTGTAAAAACCAAATGTCGTGCATTCGAAACGAACTGCAATTATGAATCGCTTTTTGAACTTTACAAATTAAGTTCTGGAAGTCCGGCTATAGATGCAGGTATTTTTATAGAAAATCTTGATACAGATTTTGAAGGTCAGGCAAGAGTAGGAGTGAGAGACGTTGGAGCTGATGAGTTTAATGCTGAAACTCCGGTTGTGAATATTCCTATGAATGAACTAACAGCCGGTCCAACAGCAGCCGAAAATTATCAGACTGAAGTTATTACAAACACTTCTTTGATAAAATCTGAAGACTCAGAAATTTTTATTTATCCAAATCCGGTAAAAGGAGTTGCTACGCTGGAAATGCCTTATGGAATTGGAACTGAAACAGATTACCATTTAGAAATTTATACTTCTTCCGGAATTTTGACTAATGAATATCATGGAAAATCAAACAATAATTGTATTTCTATCAAAATTGATAAATCAGGAATTTTCATTGGAAAACTGATCGCAGGGAAAAATATTTATAATTTTAAATTTATTGCAGAATAAAATTTTTAAATATAATTTCAGACAAAAGTCTATTAATAATAAAACACAATTTCTTAGTTACTAACATTTTAAATTTTTAAATCATCATGAAAAAAATTACTTTATTTATTGCATTGGTTGCCATCAGCTTCATGGCAAGTGCTACAATTTACATGGATGAAACGTTAAATTATGCCGATGGAACTCTAAAACCAAATTGGACAGCGAACGGAACTATTGGTACGTGGAGCAGTGATTTTATGGTCGGTGGTACAGCTTTGAATTATTCAAATTCAGGTGGGACTCCCTATTTGGCAAATATTGGAAAGAAAATTTCCTGTGATTATCAAAGTCCCTATGGAGCAACAAACTACTACAACTATAAATCATTCAACACTACTTCTATTAGTTCAGGAAATGTTTATGTTTCTTTTTTATATACTCCAAACGGATCATTAAATACCCAGTCCAATGCCCCACTTTTACTTTTAACAGGTACTAATTCCACAACAGGTGTTTCTGTCTATGTTGGCAAAGCATTATCCCCTAATGATGGAACAAATTTCAGATTTGGTACTACAAGAGGAAGTTCTACTTCGACTGATATTAAGTGGAGTACTACAGAGTTTTCAATGGAAGATTATAAATCAAGTGTTTTTTTTATTGTTTTAAAGTATGATTTATCTTCACAGGTTTCTTATCTGTATATTAATCCAATTGTAGGAACATCTTCTGAACCAACAGCAAATGCTTCGGATGCAACATCAACAAGCAGTACAAAAACTTCTGTTCAGGTTGTTGAAGTGAAAGCAAACGGTTCAACAAAAACTGTTTATAACATAAGCAGTATAAGAGTAGCGTCCACCTGGGCTGAAGCAGTAGCTGCCAAATCAGCAGCTCCACAATTACCAGCTCCAACTATAGGTTCAGCATCAAATGTTGCAGCCGAAAGTTTTACTGCCAACTGGACAGCAGTGCCTAATGCAGTTGGTTATGCAATAAATGTTTATGAGGGTGTAAATTTACAAGGAACTTACAATGTTGATGGAGAAACCACCGAAATTCATACAATTAAAGGTTTGTGGGTAAATACAACATACACTTATAAAGTAATTGCAAAAGGCGATGGTACTATTAATTCCGATTCTGACGAATCAACAGCTTCTACAGAATTTACCACACTCGGAGGTTTAACAACTATTTCAACTGATTTTTCGGATGCTGATGCCTGGGGAGTACCGGAACCAACTGATTTAGGTTTAGAAAATTATCCATCAAGTGAAGTAAATGGTTATATACTCAATGCTGCTTATTTAAGAACCGGAACAATTGAGAGTCTTAGAGGTGATCTCCTTGAAAACAGAATAGCAGTAGATAAGAGTACTTTTGGCGGAAGAATTACCCTACCAATAGTTAATTCTTTAAGACAAATTGAAATTGATGCAACAAGTGGTTCGGATGCAAGAGGATTTAAAATTGAAAAATCATTGAACGGAACAACATGGGACTTGGTTGATACATACACAACTAATAAAGCAATTGGAAACTTTATTATTCCATTGTCAAGTGATGTTCCAGTTAAATTGAGAATATCAAATAATACAACAAGCGCATTGTATGTTTGGAAAATTATTACCCGCACCTCGAATCCTGCTTTATTACCATCTCCAGTGGTTGGAGAAGCATCAGGAATACTAGCTACAAGGTTTACAGCCAACTGGACTCCGATAGCAAATGCCTCAGGTTACAAAGTAAGAGTTTATCAGGGAACAAACCTGGTAGCAACTGTTGAAGCTGCCGGACAAGCTGCTTCAAGCGTTGAAGTAACAGGACTAGAAATGGATACTGAATACACATACAAGGTTTTTGCAATAGGTGATGGATTTGTAAATTATGCCGATTCCTATCTCTCGACTGCTTCCATGCAATTTACTACCGGAAATACTACGTCGGTAAGTTCTGTAAATCAAGATATTAAAATATTTACTTCAAACAATCAACTTTACAGTAATGTTCCGGGTGTGGTTGAACTGTTCGGAGTACAGGGAAATTTGATTTTAAAATCGGAAATCAAAAACGTGTTACCGGTTGTTCTATCAAATGGGATGTACCTTGTTAGGCATACTGCCAACGACGGAACAATTTATTCAACTAAAATAAGTGTTCGATAAAGAAATTATTTTATATTTTAATGCTAAAAAGAAAAATCCATATTTTGCTGATATTGTGCATAAGTTGCTTCACTGGAGCTTATGCACAGCAGCTGAATGTTGACAAACCAACTTTCGATACGGTAGTTTATCCTTCAGGATATAATGCTCAACTGGATGTGTTTTATCGCGACAGTACTTTTCTTAATTGCCGAATGGATATTTATTTTCCTGTGAAGGCGGAAAAACCCGTTCCGGTAGTTATTCACATACATGGCGGTGGCTGGAATCACGGCGTAAAAGAAAGTCAGCGGGGTTTTGGTATGTTTTTTCGTAACAATATGGCTGTGGCTAACGTGGAATATCGTATGACAGGCGAAGCTACTGCTCCTGCTGCTGTGGAAGACATTAGAGCTGCGCTCATTTATTTGTTACATAGTGCACCGGAATTTAATATCGACCGGAATAAAATTATTATGCATGGTGGTTCAGCAGGTGCACACCTTGCCTTAGTTGCTGGATATTTGCAAAATAACCGAATATACGATAAAGGAACAAAACCATATAATAATGAAATTGGCATACTTGCTGTAATTGATAAGTTTGGACCCGCTGATTTGGTAGAATTTGCCTATTATGGTTCACTCAAAAAGTGGTTGGGAGATAAAGCTAACGATAAACAGTTTTTGGCTACACTTTCACCAGTAGAATTAGTGAATACAAAAACTCCACCCACTTTTATTGTTCATGGTGAAGCAGATCAAATTGTCCCAATTGTTCAGTCGGAAGTTTTACAGAAAACTTTGGAAAAAGCTGGAGTTAAACACAGGTTTATACGAATTCCCGATGGTGGTCATGGTGGTTTTACCTCCGAATGGAATAGAACGATCGAAAATGAAATAATTGGTTTTATTAATGAAATTATTATCAATCAGAAATGAAAGTTCTTAATAAATATACTTTTTTTGGTTTATTTTTTTTGTTGATGATGTTACATTCATTATCAGCTCAAAATCCACTTATCTGGAATGCTGAAAGTATAAGACAGGCAAAAAACAATTATACCGACGCTGTAAAATTTTTGTTGCGGGATGCCGACCGTGAACTTACAAAAACAATTATCACGGTTATGGATAAGCCTATGACACCACCGAGCGGAGATAAACACGATTATATGAGCATGGGACGTTACTGGTGGCCAAATCCGAACACACCGAATGGTTTACCATACATTCGTAAAGATGGAGAATCGAATCCTGAAATTGAAAAGCTCGATCGTATTCCACTGGCACAAATGACACGGGGCATCAAATTGCTTTCGCTGGCATTTGCAGTTACAGGCGATGAAAAATATTTGTTCAAAGCAACTGATAATCTTGAAATGTGGTTTTTGAATAAGAAAACCCGAATGAATCCGCATTTGAATTACGGGCAAACAATACCCGGCCATAATAACGGGCTTGGAAGAGGTGAAGGTGTGATTGATTCGTACAGTTTTGTTGAAATGCTCGAAGGAGTTGAACTTTTACGCGTTTCGAAAAAGTTTTCGAAGAAAGTGGATAGAGGACTTAACGAATGGTTTTCGAAGTATCTCGACTGGATGTTAAATTCGGCAATTGGAAAGGAAGAGTATGAAGCTAAGAATAATCATGGAACGGCGTTCGATGTGCAGGTTGTACGTTATGCACTTTTTACAGGAAATACAGAAATAGCTCAGAAATTTTTAAACAATTTTGCTTCACAACGGATTTTTTCACAAATTGAGCCAAACGGCGCTCAGCCACTCGAATTGGCACGTACTACAGCTTTCGGATACTCGGTTTTCAATCTCACGCACATGATTGATATGACGATGATTGCAAATACTTTTGACATCGATTTGCTGAATGCTGCTTCGCCCGATGGAAGAAGTATACTGAAAGCAGTAGAATTTCTTTTACCTTTTGCCGGAAAAAATTTGAATGATTTTCCCTACCAGCAAATTCGTGACTGGGATAAAGTGCAGGAGGATTTTGCACTTCAACTTTACAGAATAGATAAAATTCAAAATAAATCAAATTATAAACAATACTACAAACAATTTGCACTACCAAATCAAAAAAATATCAATTTAATTATCTTTTAAAAATGTTCAACTTGTAAAATTTAAAGTCATGAAAAAACAATTTTTACTCATTTTATTAATTTCTCTAACTGCTACACTCAGCAGTCAGGTATTTGTCGAAAACTTTGAAACTGCAACAGTGAATGGTAACCTCGAAGGTTATAATGGCTGGTATGTTTCTCCAAAATCAGGAGACAATTACGGAGTTAGTCCAAAAATTGAAGAATATCCATTATTTTATACCAACTATCCGGGTTCAAACATTGGTCATGTAGCTGTACTCGACTCTGCTATAGGCGCTGTATCCACTACTCAGAGAATTTCGACAAAAAGAATTGTATTTACAACGGGAGATACGCTAAAAGCAGGAACAAGTGGTGCGCTTTATTATGCAGCTATTGTAAATATAAATCCGGTTTCATATCGTTCTTATCGCGATTTTATTACATGGGAGGGTTCTGAGACATCAAGTTTTACTCGTGGTCGTGTGTTTGCAAAAAATAATACAGCAGGAAATGAAGTTGTATTTGCTGTTTCAAAAAACTCATCTACCGCTGCCGATTTGGACGCAGCATCGTCTGCTGCAATCGGATTAACTTTAAGTACTGGAACAAACCATTTATTGGTGCTTAAATATCAAATTGTAGATGGAACATCCAACGATATTATTACCCTTTTTATTAATCCTGATCCTCTGAAGACGGAGGATGAACAGCTTTATAAAATGAGTACCTTCGATACTCAAACAGACTATTCGGCTACTACTGCAATAAAAATCAATCTTCGTCAACGTGGTGTTGGAGCACAAGTTGGAGGAATAAGAGTCGGCCGTAGCTGGGATGCAGTTGTTATGGGAAAAACTTCCGGCGTAAATCAACCTGATGCAAACAGACACAATATTTTTGTAGCTGACAATCAGATTATAACCGGAGCAATAGGACTACTAAGGGTCTTTTCTATTTCGGGTGCTGAAGTGATCAAAACTCAGGTAACGGGTAAATATTCGCATAATTTAAGTGCCGGAACTTATCTGGTAAATTTTACCGACAATCAGGGTGTTGTTTCTGCAACCAAATTGCTCCTTCGTTAATACCTTTATTTTCATCGACTTTCAGCAGATAAATTTTTTCTGAATTTTCTGCTGAAAGTATTACCGAAAGTTTGAATGTAAACTCTCAGCAGACATTTTACACTGAAAATTAACAGAAATGCTCAAAAAATCAATTTTAATATTCGTATTGGCAACTTTCATTTTCGCTTCGTGTTTTGCCCGCCGAACTGTTATTACAACGGCTTCTACTATCAATTCCGGAGTCTGGACTGCAGGTGATACAATTGTTTTGAAAAACGGAACGTGGACAAATCAAACTATTTCTTTACGGGCGTTTGGTGGTTTAGGTAATCCTGTAGTTTTAGAAGCAGAAACTCAGGGTGAGGTTATTTTCAATGGTACATCACGAATTTCCATTTCAGGTCAATTCATTGAAATTTCAGGCATTTTTTTTAAAGAGGGTACACTGAGTGGCTCACCGGTAGTTGAATTTCGTACTTCTTCGTCGAATACGGCTGAAAACTGTCGGTTAACGAATTGTGCTATTGTAAATTACAATCCTCCCCTGAATACAACCGACAGTAAATGGGTGTCACTTTACGGGCGTAACAACAGAGTTGACAATTGCTCGTTCGAAAATAAAAACAATTCCGGCACATTGCTCGTGGTTTGGCTTGCTTCCGGAATTATTCCTGCGCATATTATCGAGAGCAATTATTTCGGTTACCGCAATCCGAATCTCGACAATGAAGGTAACGAATTGAACGGACAGGAAATTATCCGTATTGGCGACAGCAATACTTCAATGCAGTATGCAAACTGTATTGTTCGTAACAATCTGTTCGAAAAATGCAATGGAGAAATTGAAATCATTTCGAATAAATCCTGTGGAAACCTCTATAAAAATAATGTTTTCAGTGAATGTAAGGGAATGCTCACGCTTCGACATGGTAATGACTGTACTGTTGAAGGAAATTACTTTTTCGGAAACGGGATTTCAAATACCGGTGGTGTGCGCATAATCGGTGAGGATCATAAAGTGTACAACAATTATTTTCAGGATTTACGCGGAACCAATTTCCGTTCAGCACTTTGTATGGTACGTGGAAAACTTAATTCGGTACTGAACGATTATTTTCAGGTAAAAAATGCGCAGGTTATGTTTAACACCTTTGTGAATTGTGCGCAGGCTTTTTGCATTAATTATAACAGTTCTACTACTTATACCATGCCGCCAATAGGTACATTAATAGCACATAACAACGTGTACAACACTACTTCTGCTAATACGAATGTACTTATAGCTCAAAGCAGTGCGGATATGGATGTTACCTGGAAAAACAACCTGATGAATCAGGGGAAATATACCAATTTCAGCTATACTACCGAGCAGGTAATTACAGGTATTAATCCGTTAATGCAGCAGATTGCCACTTCGATTGCAATACTCGAGCCCGCACAAAACTCACCATTTGCAAATTATTCCACCGGCGATTTTACTTTTGTAACCGAAGATATCAGAGGACGTATGAGAACACCGAATACTAAAATTCCAGGTGCCAGTCAACTCGAAGGAATAGTATTACGTGTTATGCCCCAAAAATCGGAGGTTGGTGCTGCATTCTTCAATCGAACTACGAGTGTAAAAAAGCTGAATTTCGAACAGTTTCCATTGTCGTTTTTTCCTCACAATGGTAAATTGACAGTAAAATCAACTGAAACAGGCAATCTTGCAGTTTTGGATACACTTGGTCGAACTTTGGAATCAGCGCAAATATTTGCTGATATGCCTTTTCAGACGCAGATTGGTAAAGGTTTCTTTCTTCTAAGATTTTTTTCTGTTAACGGAATTATATACACGCGAAAAATTTTTATTTAGAAGGAGAGTGATTAGTGATTGGTGAATTAGTGATTGGTGATTGGTGAATTAGTGATTGGTGATTGGTGATTGGTGAATTAGTGAACTGGTGATTAGTGAATTAGTGAACTGGTGATTAGTGAATTTGTTCTATAAATGGTAAATGGTAAATGGTAAATGCTCTAATGGTAAATAGTAAATGGTTAAATAGTAAATTCTTTCTTCTGCTGATATTTTTTCTACCTCAATTGTTGTTTTCAGTCGAAACACATCCGGGTTTATTTCTCACCCCACGTGGTGTTAAGGAAATAAGAAAATCGGCTGGTAAATTTCCTGTTTTCGATAAGTCATTTTCTGAAATTAAACAGATAGCCGATAAAGCGCTTACATCAGAAATAATCGTTCCTATTCCAGTTGATGCAGGTGGAGGTTATACGCATGAGAAGCATAAAAATAATTACTATGAAATGAATGCTGCAGGTATAGTTTATCAGATTTCGGGCGATGTGCGTTATGCGGTATTTGTAAAAAATATGCTGCATAAATATGCCGAAATATATCCAAAACTGGATTTACATCCGGTTATTCGTTCGAAAACCCGCGGTAAAATTTTCTGGCAGGCGTTAAATGAAGCTGTTTGGCTGGTACATACTTCAATGGCTTACGATTGTATATATAATTTTCTCTCTCTAAATGATCGAATATTTATTGAGAAAAATCTGTTTTATCCTATCGCTGAGTTCCTTTCGAACGGAAACAAGCCAAATTACGAAGTTTTTAATATGATGCACAATCATGGAACCTGGGCTACGGCAGCTGTGGGAATGATTGGTTATGCAATGGGCGATAAAAATTTGGTTGACAAGGCATTGTACGGTTCAGCTAAAGATGGTAAAACCGGATTTATCCGTCAGCTCGATTTCCTTTTTTCACCTGATGGTTATTTTACCGAAGGTCCATATTATCAGCGTTATGCTATTTGGCCATTCATGACATTTTCACAGGTGATACAAAACAAACAACCCGAATTGAATATTTTTGCTTATCGCGATAGTATTCTCCTGAAAGCGGTGGATATACTTTTACAAAGTTCTTACAATAGCGAAATTTTTTATCTAAACGATGCACTTACCAAAACTTTTAAAACGCAGGAAATTGTTTATGCCGTAAATATCGCTTATAAAAACAATCCGAAGAATAAATCTTTGCTTGCCATAGCAAATCAGCAGCAACAGTTTGTGGTTTCCGATGCCGGTATCGAAACAGCAAAAGCCATACACCGACAAAAATCATTACCTGCCTACAGTTATCGTTCAATCCTTATGCGCGATGGTTTGGATGGTACAAAGGGTGGAATTGCAATCTTTCGCTCCGGTCAGTCCGATAAAGATGCCTGCATGACTTTTAAAGCTACTTCGCATGGTTTATCGCACGGACACTATGATAAACTAAGCATTACAATGCACGATAACAGAAATCCGGTACTTGCCGATTACGGCGCCGTACGTTTTCTGAACATTGAACCTAAATTTGGCGGACATTATACTCCTGAAAATTATTCGTGGGCTATGCAAACCATTGCTCATAATACAGTAACCGTTGACAGTACGAGCCATTTTAATGCTGATATAAATATTTCTTCTGAATACAATCCGCAAATTCTTTTTGCCGGTTATCAGCATCCCGAATTTCAGGTTGTATCAGCTGTTGAGAGTAATGCGTATCCGGGTGTAAAATTGCATCGCACTACCGGAATGTTGAATAACAATCAATTTTTCACTTTTCCGGTACTCATTGATGTTTTCAGAGTTGATGGCGGTTTACAAACGCATACATTCGATTTACCATTTTATTACAAAGGTCATTTTGTGTCGACCAATTTTGAATATAAAAAGCAAAACACACAAATGAAACCATTTGGCAGTAAAAACGGGTATCAGCATTTGTGGGTTGAAGCTTTCGGAAAAACAGAACAACCTTTCACTTCATTTACATGGTTTAATGGTAACAGGTTTTATAGCTTAAACACGCTTACAAACACCGAAACAAAATTGTATATGCTTCGTACAGGTGCTTCCGATCCGTTTTTTAATCTTCGTTACGAACCTGCTTTCGTTTTGCGTCAGTCGGGTGTTGCCAAACATACTTTTGTGTCCGTAATTGAACCGCATGGTATGTACGATATCAGCAAAGAAGTTACCGAAGGTTTCAGCAGTACAGTTACAGATCTCAAACTAATTTATGATGATACAGATTTTACAGCTGTAGAAATTCGTCTGAAAAACGATAAAAAATTACTTTACATTCAGGTAAATCAAAATTATGATGCTGAGAAGCAGAGAAGCTTTAATAAAGCAGGAATAAATATTAAATTCAGGGGAAATTATTATATCAACAAATTATAAATTTAAAACGTATGAAAACAAAAAGTGAAAATTTTCTTATCGGTTCTGAATTGAAATGGGAACAGGTTGGTGAGGGATTGTTTCGTCAGATTATGGGCTTCGATGGTCAGATTATGCTTGTGAGGGTAAAATTCGGCAAAGGCGCCATAGGTTATGTTCATCAGCATTATCATTCGCAATCTACTTATGTGGTTTCAGGTAAATTCGAAGTGATGATTAAAGGCGAAAAGAAAATTCTTGAAGCAGGCGATGGTTTTTATATTGAACCCGATGCTCCCCATGGTGCAGTTTGTCTCGAGGATGGTGAACTGATAGATGTGTTTAGTCCGGTACGTGCTGATTTTTTAAAATAATTTTTTATGAAACTGAAAGGACTAAGATGGTGGGTAATTGGCTTGATAATGGTGATTACCATTATTAATTACCTCGACAGGGGCACACTGAATTATATGTGGATTGCCAATGTGGAATACGATTTGGTTGATGAGTTGGATAATTCTCTCAAAACAAATCAGGCCAAAATGGATATTTCTGATAGCAGCTTTCTGTTGCTTACATCAAAAGGAGAAGAAATTCTACGAAATAAAAAAGAGTTGAACTTTAAAAATGATGGAAAAACCATTGTTAACCGTCAGGGTATTGCTTATGATCTCGGAATGGTTAAATCTGAAATGTCTGCTGATGAAGCATCAGCCGAGGCAAAACGCATATTAGGTACCATTACCATCTTTTTTATGATTGCTTATGGTTTCAGTCAGTTATTCTCAGGCAAATTGTACGACAAAATAGGTACACGACGTGGATTCCTTGTGTCGGTTTTGATTTGGGGAACAGCCGATGCCCTAACCTCACTTGCGCGTGGAAAAATTTCGCTTACTGCCTTCAGAATGATGCTTGGTCTAGGCGAAGCTGGTCCCTGGCCTGGTGCAACAAAGAGCAATGCTGAGTGGTTTCCGCAAAACGAACGGGCACTCGGGCAGGGAATGTTCAACGCAGCTGCTTCTATCGGTTCAATTCTGGCGCCTATCATAATTCTAATGCTTTATCTTTCGGTAGGTTGGAAAATGACTTTCGTAATTGTAGGTTCACTTGGTCTGCTTTGGGTTATTCCCTGGCTCATTATTAATAAAAAAGGACCCAAAGAACATCCATGGATTACTCCCGAAGAACGTGAATATATACTTACCAATCAACCTGAAGCTAACGCTAACACTGTCGACCGTGGTAAAAGCTGGGGTGAACTACTTTCAAACAAAAAGAACTATTCGGTGATTCTCGGACGCTTTTTCCTCGATCCAATCTGGTGGATGTTTGTAACTTATTTGCCTATGTATCTCGTGGAACAGTATAACCTGAACATTCGCGAACTGGCATTTTCAGCATGGGTGCCTTATGTGGGTGCTATGGTTGGAAGTCTTTCTGGCGGTTGGTTTTCCGGTTATCTCATTCGTAAAGGAAAAACGGTGGATAAAGCACGTAAAACTGCCATGTTTATTGGCGGTTCAATTATTGTACCTGCCGTAATTGCATCGGTGCTTGCACCCAATGCAGTGTTGGCAGTTATTCTCATGGCTTTTGTACTGGGTGGATTCCAGTTTACCATGACTAATATTCAAACACTGCCGAGTGACTTACACGGTGGAAAGTCGGTCGGTTCACTTGCCGGACTCGGTGGTGCTGCCGCTGTATTGGGTACAATTCTCGCTATACTTTTTGCAGGTTATATTTCCAGCTGGCCTTTACTGTTTGGCTTGCTTGCAGCATTGGTTCCGCTCTCGCTTATTTCCATTTGGGTAACCGTTGGAAAAATTGAACAAATAAAGTAATTTGAGATTGGTGAATTAGTTAAATCGAAAATAGAGATTATTTGAATTAATTAATTATATGGTTGTTTATCAACAATATTCATT